>JBDTTY010000092.1:0-8083 GCA_040007975.1 Betaproteobacteria bacterium
GAGGATGTATTGGACGCGATCAATGCGTCGGCACGGGCCAGCGTATCCACCTGCCGCAGAATCTTGAGCTTGAGCTCGAGATTTTCAGTCGCCGCCTCGATGATGAGGTCGCATGTCGCGAGATCGCCGTAGCTCGTGGTGCCCTTGATGCGTGCCAACGCCGCGTCGCGATCGGCTGCTGACAATTTTTCCTTCTTCAGCAGCCGCTCGAGACTGCCCTGAATCGTTTTGAGCCCGCGCTGCACCGCGGCATCCTGCACATCGACCATCACCGCCTCGAGGCCGGCGACCGCACACGTTTGTGCAATGCCGTTGCCCATCGTGCCGGCGCCGATGACACCCACCCGCTGTATTGCTTTCATGTTCGACCCGCACAATGAAATGGAAGAACTGCGAATTATGCCGGGACGATCGCGGTGGCGGTCGCGTGATGTGCGCCTCGCGTCAAGCGAGTGCGGTCGTCGGACGCGCTTTGGGCACGGCTACGCGCGGCGCAAGACGCGGGGGATGCGTGCGCAGGCCCGCGAGGTACAAGTCGATCAGCGCCGGTGCCGCCGCGTGCAGGTCGTACGCAGCGGGATTGAGCACCCATTCGTGCATGATGCCTACCATCAGTGCATGCAGGGCCAGCGTGGCCAATGCGGCATCGGTGTCGGCCGGCAGTTGCCCCATTTCCGCGCTGCGACGTACGATTGTCTCGATCTGACCCAGGCACTCCTGTCGTGCGTCCTGACATGACGTGGCCGTACCAGCCAATTCATCGACACGTTCGGTCTTGTGAAACATGATTTCGAACACCCGCTGCGCCCGCGGATCGGCGGCCAGATTTTGCAACGCCCCGACCGACAGCTCTCGCAAAGTGCCCATCGGGTCTGTCAGCGCTGAGTCGCCGGCGCGTTCGAACATCGCGTCCAACGGCATCGTGGCGCGGTCGCACATCGCATGAAACAAATCGGCCTTATCCTTGAAATGCCAATAGACGGCGCCCCGGGTCATGCCTGCGGCCGTCGCCACCTCGGCCAGGGACGTCCGGGTCACCCCGCGCTCGCGAAAGATGGCCTCGGCGGCGTCGAGCAGCCGCTCCTTGGTTTCAAGTGCTTCTTCTTTGGTTCGTCGGGCCATGGCGTCTGGTTTCTGGTGGTCAAACGAATTTAGATATTTACAAACATCCGTGAATGTATGTAATCTTGCGTCCTTTGGCAAGGTGCAATGCAGCAAATTGCGCGTTTGCCCGTCCTCCAGGAGCCTTTCCATGGTTCAGCGCCACCGCATCTTTGTCCTCGTCGTCTCGGCGAGCCTCCTTTCTCTGCTGCTTGCCGGCTGCGGCCGGTCCCAGTCGGACGGCGGCTTTTCCGGCTTTCCGCCCGCGCAGGTCACGACGGTAAAGGTGGAGCCGCGGACGCTCCCGGCCTCGTATGAATACGTCGGCCAGGCCATCGGCTCGAAGGAAGTCGAAGTCCGCGCCCGGGTGACGGGCATTCTGGAGCAGAAGCTCTTTCAGGAAGGCGCACCGGTCAAGGCGGGACAGGTGTTATTCGTGATTGATCCGAAGCAACTTTCCGCGCAGACCGCCGCGCTCGATGCTGAAGTGGTGCGTGCGCAGGCGCAAAAGGCGCAGGCCGATCGCGAACTGGCGCGGTTGAAGCCGCTGGCGGAACGCCGCGCCGTGGGTCAGAAGGAAGCCGACGATGCGCAATCCAATGTCGAGTTGGCCGACGCCGCAGTCAAAGCCGCGCAGGCCAAGTTGGCGGAAGTGCGATTGAATCTGGGTTACACGCGAGTCGTGTCGCCGATCACCGGGCTCTCGAGCCGCGCCCCGAAGTCGGAAGGCAGCCTCGTCAGCGCCAACGAAACGCTGCTCACCACGGTGTCGCAGGTTGATCCGATGTGGATCCCGTTTGCGATTGCCGAAAACGAGCAGCTCGCACTCAACCGCGCGGTGAAGGACGGTCGCCTCACGCTGCCGAAGAACAACGCGTTCGACGTCGCTGTGCAATTGGCCGACGGCTCCATGTTGGAGCGCAAAGGGCGCATCAACTTCGCCGATACGCGGATCAATCCGACCACCGGCACATATGAAATGCGCGCCGAAATTCCCAACGCGGATCATGCATTGAAGCCGGGTCAATTCGTCCGCGTGAAACTCACCGGTGCGGTGCGCAACAACGCACTCGCCGTGCCGCAGATCGCCGTGCTGGACAGCCCACAAGGCAAGTTCGTCTACGTCACCGGCAAGGACAAGGACGGCAAGAACGTCGCCACGATGCGTCTCGTCACCTTGGGTGAGTGGGCGGTGGCCGATGGCATCAACGTGTGGATCGTGGAGACCGGATTGAAGTCCGGCGACACCGTGATCATCGATGGTCTCGCCAAGCTGCGCCCGGGTGCGCCGATTGTGCTGGCGGCGGCAGGCGCCGCGCCTGCCGCTGGCGGCGCCCCTGCGGCCGCTCCTGCCGCGCCCTCCGCACCGGCCAGCAAGGATGCGCCAGCCAAGCCCGCTCCGGCCGCCGCCCCGAAGTCCTGATCCGAAAGGCAGCGCCCCCACTATGATCTCGCGCTTTTTCATCGACCGCCCCATCTTTGCGGCGGTCATCTCGATCTTCCTGATACTGGCCGGCCTGGCCGCCATTCGCACGTTGCCGATCGCCCAATATCCCGAGATCGCGCCTCCTGTCGTCACCGTGCAGGCAATCTATCCGGGGGCGTCCGCGCAGGTGGTCGAGCAGACCGTCGCCGCACCCCTCGAGAACGCGATCAACGGCATTCCCGGCATGATGTACATGAGCTCGAATTCGGGCTCGAACGGCGTCGTGCAGATCCAGGTCACGTTCGAGATCGGTACCGATATCGACATCGCGGCCGTCAACGTCAACAACCGCGTGAAGCAGGTGGAACCGCGCCTGCCCGAGGAAGTGCGCCGTCAGGGCGTGACCGTGGAACGCGGCAGCTCGTCGTTCCTGCAGGTCGTGGCGTTCTATTCACCCGACAACCACCTCAACGATCTCTTCATCTCCAACTACGTCACGCTGAACGTGCTGGACGAGCTGAAGCGGCTGCCGGGCACAACCAACGTGCAGATCTTCGGCGCCAAGGATTACGCCATGCGGATCTGGCTAAAGCCCGATCGCCTGGCGCAACTGAAGATCTCACCGAGCGACGTGATCGCTGCCGTCAACGAACAGAACGCGCAGTTCGCCGCGGGCAAGGTGGGCCAATCGCCTATCGGCAAAGGCCAGGACCTCGTTTTCACCGTCACCACCAAGGGCCGGCTCTCCGATCCCAAGGAGTTCGAGCAGATCATCGTCCGTGCCAGTCCGGATGGGTCCACCGTGCGGCTTGGCGAGATCGCGCGCGTTGAACTGGGCTCCAAGGATTACGAGTTCAACGGCCGCTACAACGGCAAGCCCGCCGTGCTGGTTGGGATCTTCCTGGCACCGGGTTCCAATGCGCTGGCGGTCGCCAAATCGTCGAACGCGCTGTTGGCCTCGCTTGGCGAACGCTTCCCCGACGGACTGTCGTATCGCGTGGCCTTTGACACCACCCGCTTCGTCGAGGTATCGATCCGCGAAGTGCTGATCACGCTCGGCGAGGCGATGCTGCTGGTATTCCTGGTCGTCTACCTGTTTCTGCAGAGCTGGCGCGCCGCGATCATTCCGTTCGCCGCCGTTCCGGTTGCGCTGATCGGCACGTTCGCCGGCATCTCGATGCTCGGCTATTCGATCAACACGCTCACGCTCTTTGCGATGGTGCTATCCATCGGCATCGTCGTCGACGACGCGATCGTGGTGCTGGAAAACGTCGAACGGATCATGCGCGAGGATGGCTTGAAGGCGCGAGATGCCGCGGTCAAGGCTATGCAGGAAGTCACCGGCCCCATCATCGCCATCGTGCTGACGCTGGTTGCGGTGTTCGTGCCGATCGCCTTTCTGGGCGGCCTCACCGGTGAACTGTATCGCCAGTTTGCGGTAACGATCTCGATCTCCGTGGTGATCTCGGGCGTCGTGGCGCTGACGCTGTCGCCCGCCTTGTGCGCGCTGATGCTGAAACCCCACGTCGAGGCCCGCGGCTTCTTCCGCTGGTTCAATCATTGGTTCGAGCGCGTCACGATGCACTATTCGCATGGCGTGGCGTTCCTGATCCGCCACGGCATCATCTCGCTGACAATATTCGCGCTGATGGTCGCCGGCGCGGTGGTCATGTGGCGCATCACCCCGGGCAGCCTGGTGCCGGACGAAGACCAGGGCTACTACATCTCCGCCGTGATCCTCCCCGACGGTGCCACGCTCGAGCGCACGCAGAAGGTGGTGGAAGAGGTCGAGGCAGCCATCCGCAGCAATCCCGCCAACCAGGACGTCATCGCCTTCACCGGCTTCGACTTCATCGGCGGTGGGTATCGCAACAATGCCGCGACGCTCTTCATCATCCAGAAGCCGTGGGACCAACGGACGGTGACCGCATCGCAACTGGTGGGCGAACTGTTCGCCAAGACGGGGCACATCAAGGAAGCGCTGGTGCTGGCCTTCAATCCACCGCCAATCTTCGGCCTTGGCACCACGGGGGGCTTCGAGTTCTACATCCAAAATCGTGGCAACGGCGGACCAGCGCGGTTGTCGGAAGTGAAGGACGCGTTCCTGGCCCGCGTGAATTCCGATCCGCAGATGGGGGGCGCACAGACGTTCTGGCACGCCGCCGTGCCCCAGCTCTTTGTCGACGTGGATCGGGACAAGGCCAAGAAGATCGGCGTGCCAATCAGCGACATCTTCGCCACGCTGTCGGCCACGATGGGCACGTACTACGTCAACGACTTCAACAAGTACGGCCGTACGTGGCAGGTGCTGATGTCAGCGGAGCCGGAATTCCGCAAGAAGCCCGATGACATCACCGGCCTCTATGTGCGCTCGAAGACCGGCGAGATGGTGCCGCTGTCCTCCCTCGTGACGGTGAAGTACATCTCCGGCCCTGATTCACTCGACCGCTTCAACAATCTGCAGGCGGTGAAGATCATCGGCCAGGGCGCGCCCGGGTTCAGCTCGGGTCAGGCGATCGCGCGCGTCGAGCAGATCGCCAAGGAAGTGCTGCCGGCAGACTTCAGCTTCGACTGGGGTGGCTCGTCGTATCAGGAAAAGAGATCGGGCGGTGCATCCACGTTCGCATTGGGTCTGGCGGTGATCATGGTGTTCCTGATCCTGGCCGCCCAGTACGAACGCTGGTCGTTGCCGCTGGCCGTGCTGCTGGCGTTGCCATTTGGAACCTTCGGCGCGCTGGTGGCGGTGTGGGGTCGCAATCTCACCAGCGATGTCTACTTCCAGATCGGCCTCGTCACGCTCCTGGGACTGGCGGCGAAGAACGCGATTCTGATTGTGGAATTCGCGCTCAACAAGCATGAGGAAGGATTGTCCGCGTCGGCCTCGGCCGTGGAAGGTGCACGCTTGCGGTTCCGGCCCATCCTGATGACGTCGCTGGCGTTCATCTTCGGCGTGCTGCCGCTGGCGCTGTCCACCGGTGCCGGCGCGGGTGCGCGGCATTCGGTCGGCACCGGGGTCACCGGCGGCATGCTGGCCGCCACGTTCCTGGCCATCTTCTTCGTGCCGCTATTCTTCAAGGTGATTTTCGATCGCCACGTGACCGAGAAGCGCTCGACGCAACAGATATTCGACGAACTGGATCGCGCGCATGCTGCGCACCACGAACAGGTTGCCGTGCCGCCGCGATCGGGCGATCCGCGCGGTGCGACAGGAGAACCAGCATGAACCGAACCCTTGTAGCGTTGGCCGTGGCCGTGTTCATCAGCGGCTGCGCTGTTGTGCAGCCGCTGCCGCCGAAGCTCGATCTGCCTGCCGGATTGGCAACACCTGCACAGGAAACGCTGCTGCAAAACTGGTGGCTCGCCTTCGACGATCCGGTATTGACCAAGCTGATCGACGAGGCCTTCGCGCAGAACTACGATCTGCGCACGGCGATGGCGCGCATCGAAGCGGCGCGCTCGCAAGTGCTGTTGGCGCAATCTGAACTCGCGCCCGACATCAACCTCAATGTTGCACCCTCGCGAACGCGCATTTCCGGCGTGGGCTCGCAGCGATTGCCGATCGGGACGCCGCTGACCAGCAACGACTTTCGCGTCGCCATCGAGATGTCCTACGAACTCGACGTGTGGGGCAAATATCGCAGTGGGGCACTGGCCTCGCAGAACGACCTGACCGCGGCGCAGTACTACCGCGAAACGGTGCGCATCGGCGTCGCGGCCGATGTGGCCAATGCCTACTTTCGCCTGCGCGCGGCGGACGCGGAAATGGGGGTACTCGAGTCGACGTTGAAGTTGCGTACCGAAACGGCACAACTGCTGCGAGATCGCTTCGAGGGTGGCTTGATCGGCGAGTACGACGTGCGTTCGGCCGAGGCCGAACGCTTTGCCGTTCTTGCCGACATCGCCCGCACGAAGCGCGCGATCGGCCAGCTGGAAACAGCTGTCGCGACGCTGACCGGCCGTTCGCCACAGGCTGTGTTTGCGCCGGACGTTGCACGCGGTACTGCCATCGATGCCGCCACCGTCGTACCACCCTTGCCGCAAGGCTTGCCGGTCGAGATCCTTGGACGACGCCCGGACATTCGTCGCTCCGAGGCGCTGCTGGCCGGTTCGGAGTTGCGCATTCAGCAGGCACGCGCCGACTACTATCCATCCTTCAGGCTCGGTGCATTTTTCGGCAGCGAAGCAGCCACCACCGGCGCGCTCTTCACCGGTCCGGCCGGCATATGGAGTCTGGGCTTGGGCATTTTGCAGCCGCTGTTGGCGCTGAAAGCCATCGAGGCGCAGGTGGAATTGGCCAAATCCAACAATGATCGTGCTGCGGTCGAGTATTTGCAGACCGTGCAGATCGCGTTTGGCGAAGTGCGTGACGCGTTGGTCGCCAATGCATCAGCGCGTGACGTCCTGGCAGCGGAAACGCGCCGCCGTGACGAAATCGCGAAGGCGCTGGAAGTGGCAGAGTTGCGCTATCGCGCCGGTCGTACATCGTTTCTCGAAGTGATCGACGCGCAGCGCACACTGCTGGCGGCGGAGACTTTACGGATCGACGCGGCGCGCGACGCCAAGCTATCCACCGTCGACTTCGCCAAGGCATTGGGCGGCGGGTGGAATCCGGCCCAGTTGTCGGCGGGCCGCTAGCCCCAGTTGATCGGTACCGTAGTGGTCACGAGCGCTGGCGCGGACGCGGCCTCCCGATCCCGATCACGCTCATCTCCATCAACAGACGGCATGTGGTGCCAAGGCCCATGTCGCCCTTTGTTCACCGTGCAACGACAGTGATGGTGCCTCCGGCGAGACAGGTAGGCAATCAACCAATTAGATAGGTAAAGTACCAATTCTAGGCGCCCATTGCACCGAGAGTTGACCCAAAATTAACATCCAGGTCGCGCGCTATAGACGCAAGCCGTATCCTTGTGCCTTACCGATGAAAGGGAAATCCATGAACAAGTCGAGCCGTATCGTGGCAGCGTTGTGCCTGCTGCTGGCCATAACACCGTCATTCGCCCAACAGAGTCCGGTCAAGATCGCCGGGCTGGTGGAGCTTTCGGGCACTGGCGCCACGTCGGGAACGAATTTTGACAACGGCGTCAAGCTGGCGGTCAAGGAAATCAACGCTGCCGGCGGCATCCTGGGTCGCAAGATCGAATATACGAGCGGCGACACGCAATCGAATCCGCAGATCGCTAAAGCGCTCGCACAGAAAGCCATCGACGATGGCGCCTACGTGGTGATGGGGCCGGTGTTCTCCGGCTCGATCATGGTATCGATGGCGGAGACAAGAAAATCGGAGATTCCCAATTTCACCGGTGGCGAGGCCGCGAGCATCACGCAGCAGGGCAATCCATACATCTTCCGCACGTCGTTTACGCAGACGACCGCGATGCCCAAGGTTGCGAAGTATCTCGCCAACGATCTCAAGGCGAAGTCGGTTGCCATCATCTGGGTCAACAACGATTTCGGCAAGGGCGGCCGCGACACGATGATGAAGGAACTCGAGAAGCTCGGCGTCAAGGTCGTTGCCGACATCTCCACCGATCCCGGCCAGGTCGACTTCTCGGG
>JBDTTY010000093.1:0-8079 GCA_040007975.1 Betaproteobacteria bacterium
TGCGCGCCGTCTCCCCCCAGGGGGCGAGCGTCTCGGGACGGCCCGTCGCCGCTCATCCTCGACCGGTCAAGGCAATATCGCGCCGTTCGGTGACAATCCGGTCGACTTTGAGGTCGTGCGGCGCGGCTGGGACGTCGTTGACTACTTGCAGGTCAAACGCACCTGCAATCCTTGGCACGTCCGCGGAAACCTGTGATAGCAGTCGATCATAAAAACCGCCCCCGTAGCCTAGCCGGCGACCCGTGAGATCAAACGCCACGCCGGGCACCAGAATCCAGTCGATCGCCTTGGTGCCGACCCGCGGCATGTATTCGAGCGGCTCCGGGATGCCGCGAAAGCCGGTGCCCACATCACGCGTCAGATCGGTGACGCGATGCAATTCAAGCATTCGGATCCCCGTATTCACGCGTGGCAACACCACCGTTTTTTCCGCGGCCAGCGCCGCCGTAAACACCGGACGCATATCCCATTCGCTTTTGTGGGGCAACGTCAGCAAGACGCAGCGCGCAGCGGCAAACGCAGGCGTAGCACAAATCGCGTTGGCGATGCGCAGCGATGCGGCGCGATGTTCGTCGTCGCCGATACTGTCGCGAGCGGCGATCATCGTTACGCGCAGCGCGCGCTTTGCATCATGCAGCGGATGACCGGTCAGGGATCCACTGGGTTGCGTCAAACCGTCGTCCATGCCGCGATGGTAGCGCAATGGCGAGCACTGCTCCCCTATAATGGCGACATCTATCGAAGGTCGGCTATCGCCATGAAAAATTCGCATCAGTTCTATCGCGCGCGTCGAAGCGCATTGCTTCGTTCAATGCGCGACTCGCGTGGCGGCGGACTCGCGATCGTGCCTACGGCGCCGGAGGTGGCGCGCAATCGCGACTCGCACTATCCGTATCGGCATGACAGCTATTTCTACTACCTGTCCGGCTTCCCGGAACCGGAAGCCGTGGTTGCGCTGCTCGCTGGTCCCGACGGTGATCGCCACGTGTTGTTCTGCCGGGAAAAAAACGAGGAACGCGAAATCTGGGATGGCTTTCGCTATGGCCCGGACGCAGCCAAGGAGATTTTCGGCTTCGACGAGGCGCATCCGATTTCGGCATTGCCGACGATGCTGCCCGACTTCGCTTCCGATCGGCCCGCACTGTTCACGCCGCTGGGTCTCTTCGACACGTGGGACAAACAAGTTACCCAGCTGCTGAACGAAGTGCGCAATCGTGCGCGCACGGGAGTCTCGGCGCCCGACGAGGTCGTCGACGTGCGGGGCGCGCTGGATGCGATGCGCCTGCTAAAGGACGAACACGAAGTGAAGTTGATGCGCCGTGCGGCGACCATTTCGTGCGCCGCGCATCAACGTGCAATGGAGCGCGCGCGCCCGGGCTGGTTCGAATATCAGGTCGAAGCGGAATTGCTGCACGAATTTTTGCGTGAAGGTGCGCAGGCGGTCGCGTATTCGTCGATCGTGGCATCCGGCCCCAACGCGTGCGTTCTGCACTACCGCGAAAACGATCGTGAGCTCGTGGCCGGCGATCTGCTGCTGATCGACGCAGGCTGCGAATATCGCGGCTATGCGTCGGACATCACCCGCACGTTTCCGGTCGACGGCACATTCACGGGGCCGCAACGCGACGTCTACGAACTGGTGCTGGCCTCGCAGTACGCGTGTCTCGACGCGGTCAAGCCGGGAGCAGCCTTTCACGACTACCACCACGCGGCCGAACGCGTGCTGGCGCAGGGCTACATCGACCTCGGCTTGTGCAAGGGCACGTTGGACGAAGTGTTGGAAACCGGCACCTACAAGCAGTTTTACATGCATCGCGCCGGCCATTGGCTCGGCATGGACGTGCACGACGCCGGCCTGTACCGGGTGAAGGGCGCGTCGCAGATTCTCGCGCCCGGCATGATGCTGACGGTCGAGCCCGGTACGTATATCCGCCCCGCCCCCAACGTTCCCGAACAGTTCTGGAACATCGGCGTGCGTATCGAGGACGACATATTGGTCACTTCCACCGGCCATGAAAATCTGACGGCCGGCGCGCCCAAAACCGTCGCCGACGTCGAAGCGGCCTGCAAGCGATAGCGATCGCTGCAACCATGCTGCACGACGTCGCGATTGTCGGTGCCGGCCCGGTCGGTGGCACGCTGGCGTTGGCGCTGGCCGATGCGGGCCTCGAAGTCATTGCGCTCGACGCGCGCGCGGTCGGCACAACGTTGCGCGGCGACCGCGCGCTTGCCCTTTCCCATGGCGCACGGCTGATCTTCGAACGCTTGGGCGTCTGGTCGCGTCTCGCGTCCACGCCCGATGCCGTCACGGCCATCGAGGCCATCGACATTTCGCAAATGGGCGGTTTCGGCGTCACGCGTCTCGCGGCCAACGAGCTCGGACTGTCGGCGTTGGGTTATGTCGTGTCCTACGTCGCGCTGCAAGGCGCGATCGACGCGGCATTGACCGCCACCTCCACCCTGATTCACTTTGACAGCGCAGTGACCCAAGTGAGCGGTACGGGCGAATACGCGATGGCCGTGGTGGGTGATCACGCGAACGATCCCTTGCTGGCGCGCCTCGCCGTGGTGGCCGACGGCGCGGGTACCGCCGTTGCAGGCATCACGCGCGAGCGCCGTGATTACGGGCAGACAGCGGTCATCGCCAAAGTGTGGATGGCGCGTCCGCATGCGGGCGTGGCCTACGAACGTTTCACGTCCGCCGGGCCGATGGCCTTGCTGCCGGAAGGGGATCATTACGGCCTCGTCTGGACCATGTCCCCGGACGCGGCGCGGGTTGTGCTGGACCTCACCGATGACGAATTCCTGACCCGGGTCGCCGCAAGTTTCGGCGCCCGGGTCACGGGCTTCGAACGCGTTGCTCAACGCAAGAGCTTTCCGCTCGCGCTTGAATTTGCGCGCCCGACAACGGCAGCGCGCACCATTTTGATCGGCAACGCGGCGCAGTCGCTGCACCCGATTGCTGGTCAAGGTTTCAATCTCGGTGTCCGCGATGCCTTTGAACTCGGACAGACAATCCTGCACGGTGATCGATCGGCTTTGGGCAGCCGCGCCATGGTCGATGCGTATGCCGCGCGGCGAAGGCTTGATCGCTTGGCCGGTATGGCATTTACGCATGGCCTCACGCGGATGTTTGCGATCGAGCACCCGGCGGTTCGTTGGCCGCGGGGTTTGGCGTTGGCATTGCTCGACGTGATTCCGCCGGTCAAGAAAGCATTCACCCGCGCCATGCTGTACGGCGCGTCCTGAACGCGCGTTCGCCGCGCCACGGAATTTTACGACGACTGCGCGCGCGAGCGCGTCGTTGCGACCGGCGCAACGAAGGACCAAACCCGCTATAATTCTCGACCCTGCCCGTGTTCGCGGCTCGTTTCTCATTCAACTGGTTTTCGCACGTGCGCATCGGTCCCTATTCTCTGACGAACAATCTCGTCGTCGCGCCGATGGCCGGAGTCACGGATCGTCCGTTTCGCATGCTCTGCAAGCGGCTCGGTGCGGGCTACGCGATTTCAGAAATGGTCGGGTCCAATCCCAAGTTGCGCGACACCGACAAGTCGCGCCGACGCATTGATCATGCCGGCGAAGCCGCGCCCATCGCCGTGCAGATCGCCGGCGCTGATCCGCACCTGCTGGCCGACGCGGCGCGTTACAACGTCCTGCGTGGCGCCCAGATCATCGACATCAACATGGGTTGCCCAGCCAAGAAGGTGTGCAACACCGCAGCAGGTTCGGCGCTGCTGGCCAACGAACCGTTGGTCAGTGCCATCCTTGCAGCGGTGGTGGCTGCGGTCGATGTTCCTGTCACCCTGAAGATCCGCACCGGCCCCTCGCCCGATCTGCGCAATGCCGTCGCCATCGCCCGCCGTGCAGAGGATGCCGGCATCCAGGCATTGACGGTGCACGGCCGCACGCGTGCGTGTGCCTTTGTCGGCGCGGTCGAGTACGACACGATCGCGGCGGTCAAGCGTGCCGTGGCCATCCCGGTGATCGCCAACGGCGACATCGATACGCCCGAACGTGCGGCGGCGGTGCTTGCGCACACGGGCGCCGATGCGGTGATGATAGGCCGCGCCGCGCAGGGACGTCCGTGGATCTTTCGCGAAATCCTGCATTACTTCGCCACTGGCACGCATTTGCCGCCGCCGTTGGTCACCGAAGCGCGCGCTCTAATCCTTGAACATCTTGCCGATCACCATGCGTTTTATGGCGAGGACGCAGGTGTGCGCATCGCGCGCAAGCATCTCGGCTGGTATACCGAGTCGCTCGAGGGCGGCACCGAGTTTCGGCACACGATGCTCACCGCCACGACCATTGCAGCACAAGTCGCATGCGTGCAACGTTATTTCGATATCCTGGCGGCATCGTTTCAGCGACTGCCTTACCACACGACCGCGGCACCGACCCCGATCCCGGCCCTCTTCAATACAAAGCCAACAACAGACAGTCATCAATGGGCAGGGGAGGCCCTCGCGGCGTGACCAGAAAACACAAACTCAATGGCAGCAACGAGATCTGCCGCAGCGTTGACAAGTCGCTGGACGAATACTTCAAACGGCTCGACGGCGAAACTCCTACTGGCGTTTACGACATGGTGATCGGCCATGTGGAACGCGCGCTGCTGGCTTCGATGCTCGAACGCGCGGAAGGCAACCAAACGCAGACGGCCGATATGCTGGGCATGAATCGCAATACGTTGCGCGCCAAGCTCGTCAAATACAAGCTGGTCTGACGCCATGTCGCAACCCGTTGCGCAGGCGCTGCTGTCGGTTTCGGACAAGTCGGGCATCGTCGACTTTGCGCGTGGATTGAATGCGCGCGGCATCAAACTACTGTCGACGGGGGGCACTGCCAAGGCGCTGGCCGATGCAGGCTTGCCCGTCAGCGACGTCGGCAGCTACACCGGCTTTCCGGAAATGCTCGACGGTCGCGTCAAGACCCTGCATCCCAAAGTGCACGCCGGCATTCTCGCGCGCCGCGACCTGCCCGACCATGTGGCCGCCCTGACGCAACACGCGATCCCCACCATCGATCTCGTCGTCGTCAATCTGTATCCATTTCGCGCCACGGTCAGCAAGCCCGGGTGCACGCTGGAAGACGCGATCGAAAATATCGACATCGGCGGCCCCACGATGGTGCGCGCCGCTGCAAAAAACTGGCCGCACGTCGGTATCGTGGTCGATCCCGCCGACTACGCAAGCATACTGGCCGCGTTGGATACGGAGCAGGGCGCATTGTCCGCTGCGGTACGCTTTGCACTGATGCGCAAGGCCTTTGCGCACACCGCCGCTTACGATGGCGCGATTGCCAATTGGCTGACGGCGCGCGGTCCGGATGGCGTGGCGCAAGCATGGCCCGATTCGTTTTACGTGGCCGGCACCAAGGTGCAGGACATGCGCTATGGCGAAAATCCGCACCAGTCTGCCGCGTTCTATCGTGATGAGACGCCTGCCCCCGGATCCATCGCCACCTATCGTCAGGTGCAGGGCAAGGAGATGTCGTACAACAATGTCGGGGATAGCGACGCCGCGTGGGAGTGTGCCAAGTCGTTCGCGGCCCCCGCGTGCGTGATCATCAAGCACGCCAATCCATGCGGGGTGGCCATTGCCGATACCCCGCTCGCTGCCTACCGCAAGGCACTCGCCACGGATCCCACGTCGGCATTCGGCGGCGTGATCGCGTTCAATCGTCCCGTTGATGCGGCCACGGTCGAAGCGGTAGCGGCGCAGTTTCTGGAAGTGTTGATTGCCCCCGCTTACACCGACGATGCGCTCGCACTGATCGCCAAGAAGGTCAATGTGCGCGTGCTCGAAGTTGCGTTGCCAGCTGGGGCCGTCGCGGCCAATCCATGGGACATGAAGCGCGTCGGTGGCGGTTTTCTGATCCAGTCGCCCGACGACCGCAATGTCGGCGAATCCGAATTGAAGGTGGTGACGAAGCGCGTACCCACGCCGGCCGAGGTCGTCGACCTGCTGTTCGCATGGCGGGTGGCCAAGTTCGTCAAATCCAATGCGATCGTCTATTGCCGCGACGGACAGACACTTGGCGTTGGTGCCGGGCAGATGAGTCGCGTTGATTCCAGCCGCATCGCGGCGATCAAGGCGAGCAATGCGGGTCTTGATCTCACCGGCTCCGCTGTGGCTTCTGATGCGTTCTTCCCGTTTCGCGATGGCCTCGATGTAGTCGCCGACAACGGTGCCACGACGGTGATCCAGCCTGGCGGCAGCATTCGCGATGCTGAGGTGATCGCGGCGGCCGACGAGCGCGGCATCGCAATGGTCTATACCGGTATTCGGCATTTCCGGCACTAGTGGCTTGAAACGGATCGGGCGCGCGTGAATATTCTGGTGGTGGGATCGGGCGGTCGCGAACATGCGCTGGCCTGGAAGATCGCGCAAAGTCCGCGCGTGGCCAAGGTTTTCGTGGCCCCCGGCAATGCCGGTACGGCGAATGACCCTGCCTTGACCAACGTCGACATCACCGACATTGCGGCGCTGGTCGAATTTGCGCGCACCCAACCGGTAGCCATGACCGTCGTCGGTCCCGAAGGTCCGCTTGCCGCCGGGATCGTCGACGCGTTTCGCGCCGCGGGACTCAAGATCTTTGGCCCCACTCGCGCCGCCGCCCAGCTCGAAAGCTCAAAGGATTTTGCCAAGGACTTCATGGCGCGGCATGGGTTGCCCACGGCGCACCACCGCACATTTACCGATGCGGGCGAAGCGCGCGCGTGGGCGCTCGCGCAAGGCGCGCCCATCGTGATCAAGGCCGATGGCCTCGCCGCGGGCAAAGGCGTGGTGGTGGCAACCACGATTGCGGAAGCCCATGCAGCTGTCGACGCAATGTTGGTCGACAATACGATGGGTGCCGCGGGTGCACGGGTGGTGATCGAACAATTCCTGCCTGGCGAAGAGGCAAGCTTCATCGTGATGGTCGACGGCAGGAATGTATTGCCACTCGCGTCGTCGCAGGATCATAAGCGTCTCGGTGACGGCGACACCGGCCCCAATACCGGTGGCATGGGGGCCTATTCGCCGGCGCCAATCGTCACGCCGGCGATGCACGCGCGGATCATGCGCGAGGTGATCGTGCCCACCGTCAATGGCATGCTCGCCGACGGCATTCCGTTCAGCGGCTTTCTGTACGCGGGCGTGATGATCGACGCCAGCGGCACGCCGCGCGTGCTGGAATTCAATTGCCGGATGGGTGACCCGGAAACGCAGCCGATCATGGCGCGACTCAAATCTGACTTCGTCGATCTGCTCGAACATGCGATCGATGGCAAGCTCGACGGGACCGATGCCGAATGGGATCGGCGCGCCGCGCTGGGTGTGGTGCTGGCAGCGGCGGGCTACCCCGAGTCGCCGCGCAAAGGCGATATCATCGCGGGCCTTGACCGCGTGACAGCGCAAACGCATCCGGACGTACAGGTGTTTCATGCCGGCACAATGGCGCGTAATGGCGCCACGGTCGTCAGCGGCGGTCGCGTGCTTTGTGTCACGGCGCTGGGCGACTCCGTACGTTTGGCGCAGCGCGCCGCCTACGCGGCGGTCGGCGACATTCACTTTGACGGCATGCAGTTTCGCACCGACATCGGTCATCGCGCGATCAAGTTGGCGACCCGAAGCACCGCGGACGGTGGCGCATGACTGCACTACGCAGGGGCACCGCACCTCACGCCGAGATGGTTACATCGGTACGCGAATACTTGACCGGCCTGCAGGAGCGCATCGTCGCGGGACTGGAGCTGATCGACGGCGGCACGATGCGCTGCGACACGTGGGTGCGGCCCGAAGGCGGCGGTGGCATTTCCCGGCTGCTGGAACAAGGCGCGGTCCTCGAACGCGGTGGCGTATTGTTATCGCATGTCACCGGCGACACGATGCCGGCGTCGGCTACCGCACATCGGCCGGAACTCGCGGGCCGCGGCTGGGAGGCGATGGGCGTGTCGCTGGTGCTGCATCCGCGCAATCCCCATGCGCCGACGGTTCATCTCAACGTCCGGTTTTTTATAGCGCATAAGCCAGACTCCGCCGCCATCTGGTGGTTTGGTGGCGGCATGGATCTCACGCCGTACTACGGCAA
>JBDTTY010000094.1:0-8028 GCA_040007975.1 Betaproteobacteria bacterium
GAGTGTGGGGTCAGACACGAGACTATTGCTTGGCTTCGCCGCAATAGTCTCGTGTCTGACCCCACACTCTTGACCCCACACTCTGCACGAGGCTGAAGCCTCGTCTACGGTAGCGGCAGGCCGGGACGTCGGCAGCAATGCGTTAGGATGCCACTCCCGCTCGCCGCCCACACTGCACATGGACTTTGCCTTCATCCTCGATCCGCTACCCCTGCTCAAGGCCTACAAGGACTCAAGCATCGCGATGATGCGCGAGCTGGCCCGCCGCGGTCACAGGATCTACGCGCTCGAATCGCACGATCTTGCATGGACGATGGGCGTCACGCGCGGTCGCGTGGTCCCGCTCGAATTGCTGACTGACGACGACGATTGGTATCACGCGGGCCCGGTCGAAGTCTGGCGTCTCGCCGACTTTACCGCGGTGATCATGCGCAAGGATCCACCGTTCGACATGGAATATGTCTACGCGACGTACATCCTCGAACGCGCGGAAACGGAAGGTGCGAGGGTATACAACAAGCCGCGCGCCATCCGCGACAACAACGAAAAAATGGCGATCACGCGCTTCATGGAGTTCATCGCGCCCACGCTCGTCACCCGCGACGCAGCCCTGATCGGTGACTTCATCGACGAGTACGAAGACGTGATCTTGAAACCGATGGACGGCATGGGCGGTACGTCGATCTTCCGCATCGGCGAGGCAGACCCCAACCGCAACGTGATTGTGGAAACGGTATCGCACCACGGCCGGCAGACGGTGATGGTCCAGAAGTACCTGCCCGAAATCCTGGACGGCGACAAACGCGTGCTGGTGATTGGCGGCCAGGTGGTGCCTTTTGCGTTGGCGCGCATCCCCAAACCGGGTGAAACCCGCGGCAATCTCGCGGCCGGCGGCCGGGGCGAAGCACGACCCTTGACGTCTCGCGAGCTCGAAATCGGCCAGAAACTGGGCCCACAACTGTGGGCGGAGGGCCTGCTGATCGTCGGGCTGGACGTGATCGGGTCGTGCCTGACGGAGGTCAATGTCACGTCGCCGACCTGTTTTGTCGAAATCACGCAGCAATCGGGCTTCGACGTGGCCAGCCTCTTTGCCGATGTCCTGTTGCAGGCGGTGGCGTCGCCGCCCGGTCCCGCCTGATTGCGCTAATCTTCGGGAAAGGGGATCATCGCGCCGCGCCGTCACGAGCGGTCGATCCCGATAGCAATTTAAGTGTCTGTTAAGTCATGAACTTCATCCTCGGGCTTTTTGGTCCATGCCCATGACATCCCTGTCGACCCTTCGCTTCGCCGTCCTGGCCGGCTGCGGTGCCGCCTTTGCTGCGCTGGCCGCCACGCCCCCGCCCGCACCTGTGGAGGCACCCGCCAAAGCCGCATTGCCCGCGGTCGATCCGGCCTCGCTGATACCGTCCCCGGACAAGTGGTCGCATGCGTGGTCCGCCTACGGGCAGCCCAAATACCCGCGCGGCTTCACCAATTTCGACTACGTGAACCCCGATGCGCCCAAGGGCGGGACGCTGCAGTTGCAAAACCCCGATCGCCGCACCAGCTTCGACAAATACAACCCTTACACGATCAAAGGCAACTCCCCTGCAGGCCTGACCACGCTGATGTTCGAGGGGCTGGCCGTACGCTCCGGCGACGAACCGGACACGATCTACGGCGTACTGGCGGAGGACATCCAGGTGGCGCCGGACAAATCCTGGGTAGCGTTTCGCCTCAACCCAAAGGCCCGCTTCACCAATGGCGACCCGGTGACCGCCGGGGACGTCAAGAAGGTGTTTGAATTGATGAAGGGCAAGGAAGTGTCGCCCTCGGTGCGGACGCAACTCGAAGGCGTCACCGGTGCCACGGTGCTGGATCCCCGCACGATCCGCTTCGATCTCAAAGACCGTACGTCCGACACGATCTTCAACATCGCCGGTCTGGCGGTGTTCTCGCCTAAGTGGCTGCTGGGGCCGGATGGCAAGGAAAAGAAGTTCAGCGACGTGGTCAATGAGTATCCGATCACGACCGGCCCCTACACGATTGCTGCCGTTGAAATGCCGCGCCGCATTGAGTTTGTGCGCGATCCCAAGTACTGGGGGCAGGATCTCGGCTTCGCCAAGGGCCAGAACAATTTTGATCGCATCATCTATCGCTACTATCAGGACAACGCGGTGGCGATCGAAGCCTTCAAGGCCGGCGAGTTCGACTTCCTGATGGAGTACTCGGCGCGACGCTGGGTGCGCCAGCACTCAGGGCCCAAGTGGGACGACAAGCGGATCGTGAAGGATGAGTTTCCCACTGGCTTCGGCATGGGTCTGCAGTCGTATATCTTCAACCTGCGTCGGCCACTGTTCCAGGATCGCCGCGTGCGCGAAGCGCTGGGTCTCGCCTACGATTTCGCGGCCCTCAACGTCTATAAGCAATACAAGCGCACCAACAGCGTCTTCGCCAATTCCGATTTTGCGATGAAGGGCCTGCCGTCGCCGGCCGAGTTGGCGTTGCTCGAGCCCTATCGTGCCGATATTGCGCCCGCCGCGTTCGGCGAGCCGTGGCAGGACCCGCGCACGGACACAGACCCCAACGGTCTGCGCAACAATCTGAAAAAAGCGCGCACGTTGCTGGAGCAGGCAGGCTGGAAAGTCGATGCCAACGGCGAGTTGCGCAACGCCAAGGGGCAGCGCTTCGAATTCGAATGGCTGGAGGCTGGCGACGCGTTCAACCGGCGTGAATACAACTATCAGCGCAACCTCGCCATGCTGGGCATCAAGCTCAATCTGCGCCTGGTTGATTTTGCGTTGTATCGCAAGCGTATCGAGACCTTCGATTTCGACATGATCAACATCAAGAGTGGCGACTGGGCATTGCCCAATGCGGCGGAGCTGAAGGCGGCACACGGCAGTGCGGCGGCCGACGAAGAGGCTTCGGCCAATTATGGTGGTGTCAAAAACAAGGTGCTGGATCACCTGATCGAACAGATGGACAAGGCCAAGACATTGGAAGAATTGCGCACGGCCACCCGTGCCTTCGATCGCGTGTTCATCAACGAACACTATGTGGTCACGGACCTGTTCGGTGCCAACAACCGCGTGTCGCGTTGGGACAAGTTCGGCATTCCCAAGACGGTACCCAAGTACTACACGATTGCCACTCCCAGCGAGTGGCAGCAATGGGCGGTGACGTCGTGGTGGGACAAGTCGCTCGACAAGACGGCGGCAAATGCGCCGGCGGCCAAGAAGTGACGTAACGACAGGACTCTGACCCACCATGCTCGCGTATATCGGCAAGCGTTTGCTGCTCATGATTCCCACGCTGATCGGCGTGCTGACGCTGACATTCATCGTCATCCAGTTTGTCCCCGGCGGGCCGGTGGAGCAGATTCTTGCCGAAGCGCGCGCAGGCACCGGAGGGGACACAGGCGGCTTTTCCGGCAAGCGCGATCTCGACAAGAAACAGATCGAGGAGTTGAAAAAACTCTACGGCTTCGACAAGCCGCCGCTCGAACGCTATGTGTCGATGATGAAAAGCTTCGCGCAGTTTGATCTTGGCAAGAGCTTCCTGCGCAACAAGGATGTGTGGCAGCTGATCAAGGAAAAGATGCCGGTGTCGATCAGCCTCGGGCTGTGGACCTTTCTGGTGTCCTATCTGATCTCGGTGCCGCTCGGCATTGCCAAGGCCGTGCGCGAAGGCACCCGCTTCGATACGCTGACGACGCTGTTTGTTCTGGTGGGCTATGCCATTCCCGGCTTCGTGCTGGGCGTGCTGCTGATCGTGCTGTTTGCCGGCGGCTCGTTCTTCGACTGGTTTCCGCTGCGGGGCCTCACATCGGACAACTGGAGCACGCTGTCGTGGCCGGCCCGCATCGTCGATTACCTGTGGCACCTGGTGCTGCCGCTCACCTGTTTTGCGATCGGCAGTTTTGCCATCGTCACGATGCTGACCAAGAACACGTTCATCGAGGAAATCCGCAAGCAATATGTGCTGGTGGCGCGCGCCAAGGGGCTGTCCGAGAAAAAAGTCCTGTACAAGCACGTGTTCCGCAATGCGCTGATCCCGCTGGTCACCGGCTTCCCCACCGCCTTTGTCGGCGCATTCTTTGCAGGGTCGCTGCTGATCGAGCAATTGTTTTCACTTGATGGCCTGGGCCTCTTGTCGTACGAGTCCATCGTCCGCCGTGACTATCCGGTGGTGCTGGGCACGTTGTACTTCTTCACGTTGATCGGGCTGGTAGTGAAGCTGATCGGCGATCTCATGTACGTTGTCGTGGATCCGCGCGTGCAGTTCGGGGCGGTGGGCAAATGAGTTTGTTGACCAACCCCCCGATCGGCGAAGGCACGCCGGATGTGATGTTGGCGGACACGGCGGCGCCGCGCCGCGTCACGTCGCTGTCCCCCAACCAGCGCGCGTGGGCCCGCTTCAAGCGCAACAAGCTGGGCTACATGTCGCTGCTGATCTTTATGGCGATGCTGCTGGTCGGCACGTTTGCCGAAGTGTTCTCCAACGAGCGACCATTGGTGGCGCGCTACGATGGACAATTGTATTTCCCCATCTTCGGCAATCAACCCGAAGTGCGCTTCGGCGGCGACTTTGCCACGCCCACCGACTGGCACGATCCGTTCATCGAAGGCCAGTTTGCCAAGCCCGGCAATTTTGCGTTCTTCACGTTCAACAAATTCGGTGGCGATACGCTCGACTATTACGCGCGTGCCGCAGACCCGGTGGCCCCGTCCAAGAGCCATTGGCTCGGTACCGATTCGGCGGGCAAGGACATGACGGCGCGGCTGTTGTACGGCTTTCGCGTCAGCATCTACTTCGGGCTGGCGCTCACCGTGGTGGGTACGGTGCTGGGTATCATCGCCGGTGCGCTGCAGGGCTACTTCGGCGGCTGGGTTGATCTTGCGACCCAACGCGTGATTGAAATCTGGAGCGCGGTGCCGGAGTTGTATCTACTGATCATCATCGTGTCGATCATGTCACCCACGTTGCTGCTTTTGATCGGCGTGTTTGCACTTTTCGGGTGGATCGGCTTGTCGGATTACGTGCGTGCTGAATTTCTGCGCAATCGCAATCTCGAATTCGTTAAGGCGGCGCGGGCGATGGGTCTGTCCAATGCGCAGATCATGTGGCGCCACATTCTGCCTAACTCGATGACGCCGGTGATCACGTTCCTGCCGTTCCGGATGAGTGCGGCGATCCTGTTTCTGACGGCACTCGACTTTCTCGGCTTGGGCGTGCCGGGTGTCGCGTCGCTGGGCGACTTGCTGCGCGAGGGCAAGGAGAATCTCGACTCGTGGTGGATCGCGATCCCGGCCTTTGCCGTTCTGTCGCTCACGCTGTTGCTGCTCACCTTCATCGGCGACGCACTTCGCGACGCCTTCGACACGCGCAAATCATGAACCACACTACTTTCCCGCTGCTTGCGGTGGACGACCTGTGCGTCAACTTCGGCCCTTCGCGTGTCGTCGATCACGTGTCCTTCACCGTGGGCGCCGGCGAAAAATTTGCGCTGGTCGGCGAATCGGGGTCCGGCAAATCGGTTACCGCATTGTCGATCCTGAAACTGGTCGAGACCGCAAAGTACGAAGGTGCGATCAAGTTCAACGGCGAAAACGTGCTCGCGAAATCCGAACGGCAGATGCAGCAGTTGCGCGGCCGCGACATCGCAATGATTTTTCAGGAGCCGATGACGGCGTTGAATCCGCTGTATCGCGTGGGCAACCAGATCGCCGAAGTGCTGGAACTGCATGAAGGATTGAATGCGAAGGACGCGCGTGCACGCGCCATCGATTTGCTGGCCCGCACCGGCATCCCCGATCCGGCCAAGCGCGTCGACGCCTTTCCGCATCAATTGTCCGGCGGACAGCGCCAGCGCGCGATGATCGCGATGGCACTGGCCTGCCGCCCCAAGTTGCTGATCGCCGACGAGCCCACGACGGCGCTCGACGTGACGATTCAGGCGCAGATTCTGACGCTGCTGGATGATCTGCAGCGCGAATACGGCATGGCGATTCTGTTCATCACGCACGACTTGAATCTCGTGCGACGCTTTTGCCATCGCGTGGGCGTGATGGAGCGCGGCAAGTTGGTGGAGCAGGGTGAGACCGCGCAGGTCTTCGAACATCCGCAGCATCCGTACACGATCAAGCTGATCAACAGCCGCCCCGTACGCGCCGTGCAGCCGTTGGCCGCCGACGCGCCGATATTGGCCTCCGCACGCGACGTCAGTGTGGATTTCGTGTCGAGCAAAGGCTGGTTCAGCAAGGACGTGTTCCGCGCGGTGCGCGACGCCACGCTCGAATTGAAGCGCGGCGAAACGCTGGGCATCGTTGGCGAGTCGGGCTCGGGCAAGACTACCTTGGGCATGGCGTTGCTGGCGTTGCAAACAATAGCGTCGGGCGAGATCTCGCTCGACGGCAAGCGTGTCGACAACGCCGACCGCGCCACCTTGCGCGCGATGCGGCGACGGATGCAGGTCGTGTTTCAGGACCCGTTTGCGTCACTTTCGCCGCGGATGACGATCGAGCAGATTGTCGGTGAAGGGGTCGCATTGCACATGCCCGAGCTGGGAAAGGCCGAGCGTCGGGCCAAGATTCTGGCCATGCTGGCGGAGGTCGGACTGTCCGAGGCATCGGGCATCACCGACGTGCTCACCCGCTATCCGCACGAATTTTCCGGCGGCCAGCGGCAGCGCATTGCCATTGCCCGCGCGGTGATCCTGAAGCCCGAATTGCTGGTGCTGGACGAACCGACGTCCGCGCTGGACGTGTCCGTGCAGCAGCAGGTGTTGAAGCTTCTGGGCGAGCTGCAGGTCAAATACGGGATGAGTTACGTGTTCATCAGCCACGATCTGGCGGTGATGCGCGCGATGGCGCACCGGGTGCTGGTGATGAAGGACGGCGCAATCATCGAGCAGGGCGAAGCGCTGGCCTTGTTTGCCGCGCCGCAGCAGCCGTACACGCAAACCCTGCTCGCCGCTGCGCATTTGGCCTGAATGAAGCCCTGCCCGGATGTTGTTGCGGTGCTTGTTGCGACTCCCGTTGACGAGACTTCAGCCTCGTACGGCACCCCGCGAGGCTGAAGCCTCGCCTACATGGCCCCCCACCCGCAAAAGCGGGAAATGAAACGCCACAAGCTATCTGCAGGGCAATTTGCTACCATTTTGAAGCTAGAGTCCAACCGCACCCCATGATCGGCATTCTCATCATCGCCCACGACACGCTACCGGAAAGCCTGGTCAAGGCGGTCACGCACGTGCTCGGCACATGTCCGCCGCAGTTCGAGACGCTTTCGGTATCGGCCAACGACGATCCGTTGAACCTGCTGCCGTCGGCGCGCGAGCGGGTGAAATCGCTCGACACCGGCGAGGGCGTGCTGATTTTCTCCGACATCTATGGCGCCACGCCGTGCAATCTGGCAAGCAAGCTCCTGGTACCGGGACGCGTGGAGGTGATCGCAGGCGTCAACCTGCCGATGCTGGTGCGCGCATTCACTTACCGCGTAAAAGGCATGGACACGTTGCTCACCAAGGCCATCTCTGGTGGTTGCGATGGTGTGCTGCATATCGAGATCGACCCGGTGTATGCAGCAGCGCGAGGTTGAGATCATCAACAAGCTGGGCATGCATGCGCGAGCCTCGGCCAAGTTGACGCAACTCGCCGGCAAATATCAAAGCGACGTGCAGATGTCGCGCAACAATCGCAAGGTCAACGCCAAGAGCATCATGGGCGTGATGATGCTGGCCGCCGGCAAGGGCAGCAAGGTGATCATCGAGATCAATGGCCCCGACGAGGGCGAAGCGATGGATGCCATCGTCGCGTTGATCGGCGATTGTTTCGGCGAAGGGCAGTAAACCCCTCCGCATTTCCCGAGGGGTTTACCGTAGACGAGGCTTCAGCCTCGTTGGGGGCCTCACGAGGCTGAAGCCTCGTCTACGGGCCGCGATGCGATCGATTGTGCATCGGGCCCGCGGCAACAATCGCACCGCACCATTGCCTCCGGACAGCACAAACGCAACGTCAGTAAGACCTCCTGATGGAGGACGCATGC
>JBDTTY010000095.1:0-8020 GCA_040007975.1 Betaproteobacteria bacterium
CGAGTGCCCGATGCCGATAGTGCGCAAGCAAGGTGCCGCCGTCGCGACGCGGCGCGTAATACTCATGTTGCGCATGGCCGTAGTCGATGATCACCATCGCACCACGACGCATTCGACGCGCGAGGTCATCGATCAGCGCCTCGGCGGTCATATTGATCTCGCTCGCGTAATCGATCCCGACCGGAAAGCGATCGGCTGCCAATGCGATCAACGCCGAATCGTCCACCGGTCGCTCCGCCCACGCCAATTCAGGCTGCAGCGTGACCCCGCGCTCCATCCACGCTCCGCCACGACGCACGACGATTCGCGGCGGGATCGCGTCGAGCACCTCATTCATCACGATTGCGCCGTCGATCGTCGCCGGTGGCGAATCGATCCATGTCACACGCGCGCTGTGTAGCGACGCGCGCGCCGCGATCGTGGCCTGTTGCCGTTCGCGCAATTCCGGGCTGACGTCGAGGATCAGGTATTGCGCGGGAAGTGCATCGCGCGCCGCCAGCGCATTCAGCAGGTCCGCCGCCAATGCGCCGCTACCGGCGCCAAGCTCGACGATCTGCCGCTGTTGCGTGCGGGTAAGAATTGCGTCGACCTGCGTGGCCAATGCCGCACCAAACAACGGCGTCATCTCCGGCGCAGTGACAAAGTCGCCATCCGCGCCAAACTTGCGGGCACCGGCGACGTAGTACCCGAGACCGGGCGCGTACAACACATGCCGCATGTACTGATCGAATGGCAGAAAGCCACCAGCCGATTCCACCAGTGCGCGCAACGCGGCGACCACGGCAGCGCTGTGCGCGCGGGCCACGGCATCGGGTTCGGGAAGACCTTGGGGCAACGAAGTTCGCATGCGTGCAGAAAGGCGCTGCGGTCGCTGGCGCCGGGTCGATGTGCTAGTGTGCCGGAAGTCTAGCGCCGGAGTGCCGCGTGCAGGGAAAAGTCGTGTTGATTACGGGCGGAGCCAAGCGCGTCGGGGCCGCCATCTGCCGTCGTTTGCACGCCGGCGGCGCCAATTTGATGCTGCACTATCGCGCGTCCGGCGGTGAGGCGCGACTGCTGCAAGCCGAACTCAATCACACTCGCGCCGATTCGGTGGCGCTGATCCAGGCGGACCTGCTCGATACCGGCAAGCTGCCTTCGCTGGTCGACCAGACGGTGCACACGTTTGGCCGTCTCGACTTCCTGATCAACAATGCGTCGTCGTTCTTTCCGACGCCGGTCGGCGAAATCGGCATCGACAACTGGAACGACCTGATCGGCACCAACCTGCAGGCGCCGCTGTTTCTCGCGCAAGCGGCGGCACCCGCGCTGCGCAAGGCCGGTGGATCGATCGTCAATATCGCCGACATCCATGCGGACCGCCCGCTCAAAAGTTACGTCGTGTACTCGATCGCCAAGGCCGGTCTGATCGGACTCACCCGTTCGCTCGCACGCGAGTTGGCGCCAGAAGTGCGGGTCAACGCCGTGGCGCCGGGACCCGTACTGTGGCCTGACGACGAATCCTTCGACGAGTTGTCACGCCAGCGGATCATTTCGCACACACCGCTCAAGCGCGAAGGCACGCCCGAGGATATCGCCAGCGCCGTGCACTACCTGCTGGTCGAAGCCAACTATGTGACGGGCCAGACGATCAACGTCGATGGTGGGCGCAACATCGCGATCTGATCGCGTGCCCCACCCGTAGGCGAGGCTTCGCTGTCCTGCTAGGCTGAAGCCTCGCCTACGGTGCTTGCCGACTGACGCAGCGCCAGCACTCTTTTCGCCAACGCCTCCAGATACGGATCAACGATCCCGTGCGTGATCAGCGCCACGCGCGTGCGCTCGAAATAATCAAACGACGATCCGAAGGCCCCGGACGCATTCGCAATGATCGCGGCCTCCGCATCGAGCGACAGCTTGCCGGCGTAGTGCGGATGCGCGTGCCTGACGGTAAAGGTCAACGCCGCAATGTGTCGCTCGCCTGACTGCACGTTGATCCAGCGCGGGTGATACGAACCCACGACCATTTCGCGTCGCCACAACAGATGCATTTCATCGAGCGCCACCGGCGCTGGCAGCCGATAGGCAACCCCAGTACACGCGCCCCCGCGATCGAGTCCCAGCACCAGGCCCGGCGCGCCCGGCGATCCGCGCGACGCCATTGAGTAGAGGCAAAAACGGCGATGCACACCCCGCACCATGCAGGGCCGCGCCTCGACAAAAGGAAACAACGGATTCCACAACAACGATCCATACGCAAAGACCCACCATCCCGCCCCCTTGGGTCGCGCGGCAAGCGTGGTGGTCAGCGACTCCGAGAGTTGCTCGTCGTTGAGCGCGTGGCCATTGGCACCAATCGCCGCGACATACAGATCGCGCATTCGACCCGACTCGAGATCACCACGACACAGTGTGGTCGGATCACTCTTCGGCATGCGGGTCACGTTGCAACCTTTTGATGTCGATGTTGGCCTGGCGCCGTTTGGCGGCCGTGGTCTTGCCGTGTGGGCCGCCTTTGCCGAGCAGCGGCGATCGCGCGACCGGGTTGCGGACCTTGGGCAAGGGCGGCGGATGGAGCTTGGCGCGTTTCATCGCACGACCATCATCGCGCACACGGGTTCACTAAACCAGTCCCCGATAAGGCAGACGCGCTTCCGCCCATGCGGCGACCGCCAGCATGCGATCGTCGCATCCTTGCGGTGCGGCCAGTTGCAATCCCATCGGCATCCGCTCGGCAAAGCCCACCGGCAGGGTAATGGCGGGAAAGCCCAGCAGTGACCACAACGTGCAGCACGATGGGTCGCCGGTAGTGGCGAGGCTCCACGGAGCAGGGCCTGGTGCCGACGGCGCCAGAATGGCGTCGAAGCCGCTGGCCCAATCGGTGAAGAACTCGATTGCGCGCGCGCGCGCGTCCATCGCGTCGCGATATGCCTGATCCGATACGGCAGCACCTTCGTCCAGCGCTGCATTGAGTGCGGAGGTCATCCGCGCGCGCTCGCGCTCCTGCAACGGGCGCATCGCCTGCGCCGCCTCAAAGAGCATGATGGTCCGATGCACGCGATGGGCCTCGCGCCACAACGGCGGGACATCGCGCGGCACAATCTCCGCGCGGGTACGCAGCGACGTGACGGCAGCCTCGACGACCGCATCCGCATCGCAATCGAGTTGCGTCCACGGAAAATCGCCGATGTAGATGAAGCGCGGCGTTCGCGGCAACGTCACCGTGACCGCCGCAATGCGGCCCGGGTCCGCCAGCACATGCGCCAGCCGCGCGGCATCGGCCACATTGCGTGTGATCGTGCCAATCGTGTCGAGCGTCGGGCTGAACAGATGCGTGCCGGCAAACGGAATCGCTTCGAGCGTCGGCTTGAAGCCGACCACCCCACAATAAGCGGCGGGCCGTATGACGGACCCATTGGTCTGCGTGCCGATGGCCGCCGCCACATGGCCAGCGGCAACCGCCGCGGCCGAACCCGCCGACGATCCGCCCGGCGTGTGCGCCGGATCCCACGGATTGCGTGTCTTTGACGGATCCATGTAGGCAAAGGGTGTCGTAGTCGTCTTGCCGAATACATAGCCGCCCGCACGACGCAGTCGCTCGACGCACACGGCGTCCGCGGCCGGTTGATGGGTATCGAAAATCGGCGAGCCCATCGTCGTGCGCAAATCACGCAGCGCTTCGGCCCGCACATGCGCGGGATCAAGCGTCTCCCATGCGTCAATCGCGGCATCGGTGGCCGCGATGCGCGCCAGTTGCGATTCGGCCACCGCCATCGGCGTGATCGTACCGGCGGCGATGGCAACCGCTGTTTCGGTCATCGACCAGCGCCAGGGTTCGTGCTGGCTCATCGCTCGATCCCCGTGGCTTCCATGCGCACCAGTGGCACGGTTGTCGTCGTGCGCGATGGTCGCGTGAGAAACAGTGCCTGCAGATCGTTGAGAAAACGCTGCCCCAAGAGCGTTGCCTTGAGCGTGACGGGATCGGGATCCAGCAGGCCACGACGCACGCCTTCGGCCAGCGGTTCGGCAATCAACGCCAGTGGATACCCGGTGCGCTCGGCAAAGAGTGATGTCGGTACGCCATCCGTCAGGCGCAACGCGTTCAACATGAACTCGAAACCGACATCGCCGCGCGCGACATCGACCTCTTCCTGCACCGGCGTTCCTGCGGCGGCCTGCGTCAGATACTGCCGCGGCTGCTTGAAACGCAACTGCCGGACGATGCGATCAGGCATCGACAACTTGGAATGCGCACCGGCGCCGATGCCGAGGTAATCACCAAAGCGCCAGTAGTTGGCGTTGTGTGCGCACTGCCGCTGGGGCTTGGCATGCGCGGATGTTTCGTAGTGGACATAGCCGGCACGGGCCAACGCCGTATCGACCGCATCTTCGATATCGGCCGCCATGTCGTCATCCGGCAGGGGTGGCGGATAGCGATGGAAAAGCGTATTGGGTTCGAGCGTCAGGTGATAGAACGACAGATGCGGCGGGCCAAAGGCCAACGCTTCGGCCAGATCCGTTTCGGCGCCCGCGACGGTTTGATTGGGCAGCGCATACATCAGATCGAAATTGACGTTGCCGAATATCATCAGTGCGGCCTCGGCGGCGCGCCGCGCTTCGTCGGCATCATGGACCCGTCCCAACGCCTTTAACTGCTGTGGATCAAAACTCTGGATGCCAAGCGAAAGGCGATTGACGCCTGCGGCAAAGAAGTCGGCAAATTTCTGCCGCTCGAACGTGCCTGGATTGGCTTCGAGTGTGACCTCGGCTCCAGGCACCAGCGGCAATCGCGCGCGAATGCCGGCCAGCAGGCGGTCGATGGACGCGGCCGCAAACAAGCTTGGCGTGCCGCCACCGATGAAGACCGACACCACCTTGCGACCCCAGATCTGCGGCAGCGCATATTCGAGATCGGCCAACAATGCATCGACGTAGAGATCCTCGGGCAATGCCTCGGGTGCCTCGTGCGAATTGAAATCGCAATACGGACACTTGCGGATGCACCAGGGGATATGCACGTAAAGCGCGAGCGGCGGCAGTGCGGTAAAGCGTGGCCGCCCAAACTGCACCGGGATAGCCGCGGAAGCGCTCATGACCTGTGCGCCGCATCGAGTTTGGCGACCAGCGCGCGGATCGCGTGTCCGCGGTGCGATCGCGCATTCTTGGCTTCCAGCGGAAATTCAGCACCGGTGAGCCCTGCTTCCACATCGAGAAAATAGGGATCGTAGCCAAAGCCGCCGTCACCGCGCGGCGTGTCGATGATCGTGCCACGCCACACGCCTTCGGCGATCAACGGCTCCGGATCGTCGGCATGCCGCACTAGCACCAACACGCAGTAGTAATGCGCGCTGCGGTCCGTCACGTCGCGCAGATCGCGGATTAGTTTTTGGTTGTTGGCGGCATCCGAGCGCTTATCGCCGGCGTACCGCGCGGAATGCACGCCCGGTGCGCCGCCCAGTGCGGCAACACAAACGCCGGAGTCATCCGCCAGCGCGGGCAATTGCGCCAGTCGACTTGCATGCCGCGCCTTGGCCAATGCGTTCTCGACAAACGTGATGTGCGGCTCCGGCGCATCCGGAATGCCCAGCGCCGCCTGCGGCACGACGTCGATGCCAATGGGTGCCAACAGTCGCGCAAACTCGCGCACCTTGCCCGGATTGTTCGACGCCAACACCAGTCGGGTGATCACCGCGCCAGTGCGTCCGTTTGGGCTGCCAGCAAACCGCGAATGCCGCCCTCGGCCAGCCGCATCAATTCATCGAGCTCGGCGCGCTTGAACGGTGAGCCTTCTGCGGTTCCCTGCAATTCGACGAAGCCGCCGCCGGCCGTCATCACGACATTCATGTCGGTGTCGCACTGCGAATCTTCCCCGTAATCGAGATCGAGCATCGGCGCGCCATCGACAATGCCGACCGACACCGCCGCCACAAATTCGCGCAGCGGCGTGCCGGTGACAAGCCCGCGCTCGCGACACCACGAAACCGCATCGGCCACGGCGATGCAGGCACCCGTGATGGACGCACAACGGGTGCCGCCATCTGCCTGCAACACATCGCAGTCGATCTTGATCGTGCGCTCGCCCAACGCCTTCATGTCGGTGACCGCGCGCAGGCTGCGCCCGATCAGACGCTGGATCTCCTGCGTGCGTCCGGACTGCTTGCCGTCGGCGGCCTCGCGTTTCATGCGCGTGTTGGTGGCGCGCGGCAGCATGCCGTACTCCGCGGTCAGCCAGCCCTGCCCCTTGCCTTTGAGAAACGGTGGCACGCCCTCTTCGACACTGGCGGTGCACAACACGTGGGTGTCGCCCATCTCGATCAACACCGAACCTTCGGCGTGCCGCGTGAACGCGCGGGTGACGCGCACAGTGCGCAATTGGTCGGCACGGCGGCCGGAAATACGGGAGACCATGGGCAGCGGCCTGAAGAGCAGGAAAGAAGTCGATTATAGCGGCGAAGGCGATGCCAGCGCTGCGGCGAGACCTTGCTCCAGCGTAACGGGCGGCGACCAACCGAAGCGCTTGCCAAAGGCGCTGGCATCGACTTCAAGCGAGCCCATGAGCCGCGCCAGCAAGTCGTCGCGCCCGAGTACCGTCGCCATCATGCGCAACAACCGCGGCGGCAACGCGAAAAGTCGGGCGGGCGTACCCACCGCCTGCCCAATCGCGCGCGCCAACCCCGGCGTCGACACCGGCCTCGCGTCGGCGAGCAAAAACGTCGTGCACCGGCTACGATCGCGCGTGTCCGCATCCGCCAGCACGGTGGCCAGCGCGTCCGCCAGATTACCCGTGCCAAGCAGGCTGCGTCGATTGTCGATGCCGGCCAAAGGCAGCGGAATGCCGCGTCGAATGGCACGCGCCAACGCTGCAAAATTGGCCTTCGCGCCCGTGCCATAGGTGAGGGGTAGTCGCAGCGTGGTCACGCGCATACCAGTCGCAGCGGCAACCTGTGCCAACGCTGTTTCCGCTTCCCACTTGCTGCGTGCATACGCGTCGTGCGGATGCGGGGTGTCGGTCTCGCGAAACGGATGGCCGCGCGTGGTGGCTTCGCCATGGACCTTGACCGAACTGGCAAAGACAAAATGCGCAATGCCGCACGCCGCCGCCGCGCGCGCCAGGCGCTCGGTGACGTCTACGTTCAGCGCACGATAGGCGGCCTGCGCGTCGGTGCGGGCGGGCACATGCACACGCGCGGCAAGATGTACGACGGCATTCGCTTCGTTGAGCATCCCGGTCAGCGCCGACTGATTCATCTGCGTGAGATCGCCGACGACACGAACTTCGGCATCGCCGAGCGACGGCGCATCGTCGCGAACGAGACCACGCACGTCGAAGCCGCGTGCGATGAGCGTCGGAATCACCGCGCGTCCGATGAAGCCACCGGCGCCGGTGACCACGACGCGCCCGCGGACGGCGCCTAGAACCATTTCCAGCCGTGCAGGCGATAGAAGCGAAAGCCGCTTTTGACAAACCAGTTGATGTGCCGACCGCCTTTGCGCGCGGCGCCGCCGCCGTGATGCCCGATCTGCACGCTGGGCACAAACGCGGTCTTGGTAATGCGATTGAGGCGCACGCTCCAGTCGAAGTCTTCAAAGTACAGGAAGAATTTGGGATCAAAACCGCCGGTCTTGTCGATGGCCGTGCGCCGCACGAGCATGAAGGCACCTGATAGCGCCGGAACGCCGATCAACTCGCGTGGCGGTTCGACATCCATCATGTCGCGCAGCTCGTATCGATCAAGTCGGCGGCGAAAGAGTTGCCGAATGAACGAGGGTGCAAATCCACGCAAAAACAGATCGAACACGGCGGGATAGCGCTTGCACAGGTACTCGCGATTGCCATCAGGGCCGTGCACCAGTGGCGCCAACGCACCGACATCCGGATGCTCATCCAGCCAGCGCACGCCATTGGCCAATGCGTCCGGCGCCAACTCGACATCGGGATTGAGCACCAAATGGTAGTCGGACCCGGTGCCATGCAGCACGAGGTTGTGCGCGGCGCCGTAACCAATGTTGGCGTGACCGCGCAAATAGGTGACGTGCACGCCGG
>JBDTTY010000096.1:0-7984 GCA_040007975.1 Betaproteobacteria bacterium
CGTTGCCCATTCTGTTCGAGGACGACGTGCTGATTGTGATCGACAAACCGTCGGGGTTGGCCGTGCATGGTGGTAGCGGGATCGCGGCGGGGCTGATCGAGCAATTGCGGGCATCGCGTCCGCAAGCCAAATTTCTGGAACTGGTGCATCGACTCGATCGCGATACGTCGGGCGTGATGCTGGTGGCCAAGAAGCGCGCGGCGCTGGTCGACCTGCATGCGCAGTTGCGCGACCACGCGTTCGACAAACGCTATCAGGTGCTGGTGCGGGGTCGATGGCGCGACGCGATGCGGCGCGTGAAGTTGGGCCTCCACAAATTCGACACGTCCGATGGCGAGCGCCGCGTGCGCGTCGACGAAGAGGGCGGACAGGACGCCGAAACCATCTTTCGCCGGCAGCAGACATGGTTCGATCGTGATCCGCCACTGGCATTGCTGGAGGCGGAATTGAAAACCGGGCGCACGCACCAGATACGCGTACACCTGACGCACCTCGGGTTTCCATTGGCCGGCGACGACAAGTACGGCGACTTTGCGTGGAACAAGGAACTGGCGCGCACCGGCCTGAAGCGGATGTTTCTGCATGCGCAGACGCTGGCGTTCGAACATCCGGTCTCGCGCGAGCGGATGTCGTTTGTCGCACCACTGCCGGCAGAACTGGCGCGGTTCATTGCGCGACTCGACGCGGCGCCCACGCCCGACCAGGCCCCCCATGCGTGATCTGGCCGCGCGGCGGTTCCGGCTGCTGGTGTTCGATTGGGATGGCACGCTGTCGAATTCGACGTCCATCATTGCAGACGCGATTCAGGAGGCATGCCGCGACGTCGGCGAGCCCGTCCCTGACCGGTTGGCTGCGCAATTTGTCATAGGACTCGGTCTGGCAGACGCGTTGCGCATGGTGGCGCCGGCGCTGCCTGCCGCACGCCACCCGGAACTGTCGGCACGCTTTCGCCATCACTATCTCGCGCGCGAAGAGGATATTCCGCTCTTCGAAGGCGCGTTTGAACTGCTGCAGGACCTCGAAGCTGCGGGCTATCTGCTGGCCGTGGCCACTGGCAAGAATCGCGCGGGGCTGTCGCGGGCGTTGATCAAGAACGGATTGGCCGCACGTTTTCATGCGACGCGCTGCGCGGACGAGGGAATGCCCAAGCCCCATCCGGACATGCTGCTGCATCTGATGGACCGACTGGCGGTGGACGCCGGGCAAACGTTGATGATCGGCGACACGACGCACGATCTCGAATTGGCGCGCAACGCCAGGACCGCGAGTCTGGCCGTCGCCTATGGCGCGCATGAAGCGGCGTCGCTGTCCGCATTGGGGCCTGAGGCCACCGCGCATTCGATTCCGGAATTGCGTGCGTGGCTTGCGACGAACGCTTAGGCAAAGCAGCAGCCTCGGACAGTAGGCGAGGCTTCAGCCTCGCAGGAAGGCGCCCGAGGCTGAAGCCTCGTCTACGGCCTCGTCTACGGCCTCGTCTACGGCTTTTTCTACCGCTCGGAATACGGATCGCACTCCACGATCCCCAACGATATCCCGCGTGCAATGGCTTCGGGTCGATTGATCGCGCCGAGTTTGCTTTTGATGTTGCGGAAATGAAAATTAACGGTGCGCTCGGCCACACATAGACGTGCGCCGATGTCCGCACTCGTCAAGCCACGCGCCGCTAACGACAGGCAATCGCGTTCGCGAAACGTCAGGCCGCGATCGACATGACGGCGCGGCGTGTGGACGTTCGTGTGCGTCAACATGCTTTGATGGAGTCCAATGGCGATCAGAAACAGTTCGCCTTGATGCGCCGCAATTTCGTCACGTCGCACGGTGCTGACCGGATCGACGGCGGCATCGAACGTGACCGTGACCCAGTTCGAGGGACTGTCATGCAAGGAAATCACCACACCACTCGCGATGCCGAAGCGATGCGCGTCGTCCAGAAATCGCCGCACGCGCCCGTCCGTCGCGTACCCGCTGGCCGACCACAGGAAGGGCGCGAGATGCCGACGGCTGGGGACGAGCCGCGGATCGCGAGCCACGTGGGCCTCCCGCCGATAGAGCAGCGACCAGGCGCGGGGTAGCGTGGTCCACAGCATCTCGCCTGTCACCATGCCGGACACATGGGTCGTGACGAAGTACGAAAGGCTGTCGAACCCGAAGCGGCGCAACAGCGGCATGACCACGCGCGTCAGCGAACGCGTGTCGTCGGCACCGTCGAAAGGCAACGCCAACCGACGCCGCAGCACCAGGCCATCGCGACTCGAGGTCGCAGGGGACGGGATTTCGGGATGGAGAATGGTGCCCATGCGGTGCCAATTGGGAAGCGCGATCGACGGCGCAAATATAGCCGTGAACAATTTGTACGGCACAATAATCCGACGAGCGGCAAGCGCTTTCGCAGCCTCCATTTTTAGCGAGCTTTGCCGCTATGACAAAGGGATGTTTCCGGTACGCGCAAATGCGCCCTACATTCAGGCGCCTGCACCGTAGGTTTGAAGCCGACACTCGTCATGCTTGTCGCATAACGCGACCGGTGGTATTTACCGCTTGATCGCGGCGGCAATGCCATCCACGGTGGTACCCGGCCCGATGCCACGCTCGGCGAACCAACCTTTGCGCATTTCGAGCGCGTACAACGCCGGACCTTTGGAATAGTGTGTTTCTTCTGTCTGCGGACTCATGTCTTCGATATTGACGATGCGGCCATCGGCCGCAATGAAGGCAATCGAGAGCGCGACGAATGTATTCTTCATCCAGAAGCCGAGCGGTTGGGGTTGGTCGTAGACAAACAACATCCCGTGATCAGGCTTGAGACTGAAGCGATGCATGAGGCCAATCGACATCTGTTCCGGTGTGTTGGCGACCTCGGCCATGAGCTTGTGCTTGCCAATGGTGAGCGGCACGAGCCGAAGTGACTGCGGACTATCCGCCGACGCAGGAATTGCGCTCGCAAGTGACAGCATCAGCGCGGCAACAATGGCAACGGTGCGAATCATGGAGTCCAACCTTTCAACAGAACGCGTGCGCGACGCTGATAAATGAGCCACAGGACGAAGCTTGCCATGGTGAGGGTCGCCATGCCCAGCGACAGTGCGATCAATGAACGTGCGAGCAGTGGCGCCACGGTGCCGGCCAGGAAACCGGCCACGGCAAACTGCACGAAACCCTGCAGTGAAGCGGCCAGTCCGCGCATCGTGGGAAAGAGATCGAGAAGCATCAGTGTGACACTTGGCATCACCAGTGCGCTGCCGGTGCAAAAGACAAAAATCGGTGGCACGTTCCAGATCACGTTGGGCGGCAACACGAAACTGACGAAGACGTTAAGCACCACGCCTGCCGCCATGAACCCATAGCCAAGACGAATGGTGAATTGCGGCGACCGTCGTCCCGCCAGCCGACCCGACAGCGACGCACCGAGCATGATGCCGGTGATCATCGGAATGAAAAGCCACGCAAAGCCCCACGTCGAGACTCCCAGCAAATTCACCAAAAAAGCCGGCGCCGCGGCAATGTAAATGAAGAAGGCGCCGAAGTTGAGCGTCGTGAGCATCGCCAGCAACAGAAACTCAGGACGCGAGATCACGCCCTTGTAGTTGCGCCACATCACGCGTGGATGCAGCGGCTGCCGATGCGAGGGCGGCAGCGTTTCCTGCAATCGCGTGATGCAATACGCCAGCACGACGCCGACCCAGATCAACAGCGCCCAAAAAATCGCACGCCAGCCCAACACGTTGAGCAATGCGCCACCGATGATCGGCGCGATCGCCGGCGCGATGCCGAACACCAACGTTACGCGCGACATCAGGCGCTGCGCCTCCGCACCGTGATAAAGGTCGCGCACGATGGCGCGACCCACGACCATGCCGGTGCCGGCGGACACGCCCTGTAACGTGCGAAAGAGCCACAGCGTTTCGATGTTGCCGGCAATGGCACATCCCAGCGTAGCGAGCGCATAAATCGCGAGGCCGACGATCACCACAGGGCGACGTCCCCAGGCATCGGTCAGTGCGCCGTGCCACAACAGCATGAACGCGAAAGCAAACAGATACGCCGACAGCGTCTGCTGCAGCGCCAGTTCGCCGACGCCAAACTCGGCACCAATGGCGGGAAACGCGGGCAGATACATGTCCACCGCGAATGGGGCCATCATCGCCAGCGACGCAAGCAATGCGGCAAAGCCCCACGTGGGCTTTCGGATCGTGCCGGCGGGCGTGGCGGCCATCAGCTGGCGCGGGCAGCCAGTGCGGCGTCGATTTCACTGCGCGCGTACTGCGGCGCAAACAGCGTCACAAACGCGTAGACATAGCCGCGCAGAAACACGCCGTGCCGCAAGCCCAGGCGCGTGATCGATGGCGCAAACAGATGACTGGCATCGAGCATTGCAAAATTGGTGTCGCGCACCGGGTCGTATGCCATCTGCGCCACGATGCCCACGCCCATGCCAAGATCGACATACGTTTTGATGACGTCGGCATCCAGCGCGGTGAGCACGACGTTGGGCTCGAGTCCTTTGGCGGCAAACGCCGCATTGATCGCGGAGCGGCCGGTAAAACTGCCGTCGTAGGTGATGATCGGAAATTTGCCAAGCGCCTCGATCGTGAGTATCTTGGTCTTCGCCAACGGATGATGCCTGGGCATCAGCACCACGCGATTCCACTCGTAGCACGGCAATGTGACCAGCTGCGGATAGTCGGCGAGCGCCTCGGTGGCGATGCCGACATCGGCGTCGCCGTGTGCGGTTTGCTCGGCCACCTGCAACGGGTTGCCCTGATGCAGAATTACCCGCACCTTGGGAAAGCGGTTGGCAAATTCGCGCAGCACTTTGGGCAGCACGTAACGCGCTTGCGTATGCGTCGTAGCGATGGAAAGCGTGCCGGAGTCTTCGCCGCGATATTCGTCGGCCACGCGCTTCAAATTGTTGACCTCGCGCATCGCACGGCGCGCCGTGGCGACGACGATTTCACCGGCTGGCGTCAACGCGGCCAGTCGCTTGCCCTGCCGCACGAACACCGACAGGCCGAGTTCGTCTTCGAGTTGCCGGATCTGCTTGCTGATGCCGGGCTGCGACGTGAACAGTGCCGCGGCGGCCGCCGATACGTTCATGCCGTGGTCCACGACCGCGCACAGATAACGCAATTGCTGCAGGTTCAAAGCGATATAACCAGAATTGGTAGCAATCCTAGTATTATATAGCCAAATTATCTTGAAAATCAGGCCAATGCCTACCGACCTTCGCACGCTGCTGGCCCCCATTCGACTGACTGAGGTGGTGGACGTCGGGGCCAATCCCATCGATGGCGTGCCGCCGTATGCGTCGATGCTGGCTGCCGGACTGTGCATCGTGACGGGATTCGAACCGCAGCCGCAGGCATTCGCCGAACTGATGCACAAGGCGGGCGCCCACGAGCGGTACCTGCCGTATGCCGTCGGCGATGGCGGGGCGCATACGCTCAACCTCTGCGTGGCATCGGGGATGGCGAGCCTCTTCGAGCCCGACCCTGCGACACTGAGTTTGTTCGACATGCTGCGACCAATGGGCGTCGTGACGCAACGCGTGCCGGTGCAAACGCGCCGATTGGACGACATTTCGGAAATCGGCGCGCTCGACTTCCTCAAGATCGACATCCAGGGCGGTGAGCTCGCGGTATTTCAAGGCGGAACCAACAAACTTGCGCAGGCGGTGGCGATTCAAACGGAGGTTTCCTTCATCACGCTGTACAAGGACCAACCGGTACTGGGCGAGATCGATCTGGAACTGCGTCGTCAAGGCTTCGTCCCGCACTGCTTTGCCAACGTGAAGAACGCGCCCATTTCGCCCTGTGTGGTCAACAACACACCCGGTCAGGCGCTCAACCAGCTGCTGGAGGCGGATATCGTCTACGTACGGGACTTTTCGCACCGCGAGACGATGCACGACGAACAGTTGAAACATCTGGCGTTGATCGCGCACCACTGCTACAACTCGTTTGATCTGGCGCTGCGGTGCGTGATGCTGCTGGAACAGCGGCATGCGCTTGGTGCCGGTGCGCAGCGGGACTATCTGCAGCAGTTGCAACAAAAGTAGCGACAACCAAACCCGCTTCCCAACTTTGGCATGCGCGGTGGCGATGCTGCGGACACCGCGCGCAACGTCCAACGCTCGACCGCTGATCACACTCACGATGGCCCAATTTTTTGCAGTCCACCCGACGCACCCACAGCCCCGGCTCATCAAGCAGGCGGCAACCATTCTGCGCAATGGCGGGGTTATCGCCTATCCCACGGATTCGAGCTACGCGCTAGGCTGTCTGCCAGGCGATGGCACGGCGCTGACGCGTATCCGCGCAATCCGTGCGGTCGATGTCCATCATCACCTGACGCTCGTTTGTCGTGATCTGGCCGAAGTCGGCCGGCTGGCGCGCCTCGACAACTGGCAGTTCCGGATCGTGCGTCAGGGCGTGCCGGGCCCCTATACGTTTCTGCTGCCGGCCACGCGCGACGTACCCAAGCGACTGCAGCACCCCAAACGCAGCACCATCGGCATCCGCGTGCCCGATCATCCGGTGGTGCATGCCTTGCTGGCGGAACTGGACGAGTCGATCCTGTCCACCACCTTGATCATGCCGGGGGAGGATCAACCCCTCAACGTGCCGGACGAAATTCGCGACCGCCTCGAGTCCAGCGTGGATCTCGTCATCGATGCCGGTCCCTGTCCCGCCATCGCCACAACGGTCGTGGACCTGCACAGCGAGCCGGCGGTCATCACCCGCATCGGCGGCGGCGACCCGGCCCGGCTCGGCTTGTAGACGACCGGAGCCCCGGCGACGGGGAAAGGTCAGGTAGAATGGAGTTCTAAATGGATTTTTCCCTTGCGACCATCGTGCTCTGGGCGGTGCCGGTGGTCTTTGCGATCACCTTGCACGAAGCTGCCCACGGCTACGTTGCCAAGCTGTTCGGCGACAACACCGCGCAAGCGCTGGGCCGCGTCACGCTCAATCCGATCAAGCACATCGACCCGATCGGGACGATTCTGGTGCCGGGATTGATGCTGCTGACGTCAAAGTTTCTGGTCGGCGTTCCGTTCGTGTTTGGATGGGCCAAGCCGGTGCCGGTCAATTTCGGCAACCTGCGGCACCCGAAGCGCGACATGATCTGGGTGGCCGCGGCCGGGCCTGCGGTCAATTTTGCAATGGCGATCCTGTGGGCGTTGTTCGGTCGGATGACCGCACCTTCAGGCGCCTGGGTCAGCGACGGTTTGCATCAGATGTCCCAGATCGGCATCGGCATCAATCTCGTGCTGATGGTGTTGAATCTGCTGCCGATCCCTCCGCTTGATGGCGGGCGTATCGTCACCGGGTTGCTACCGCTACCTGCCGCGCGGGTCTTTGCGCGCATCGAACCATTCGGTTTTCCGTTGATCTTGCTGTTGCTGTTTGTAGGTTGGCTCGACAAGCTGATGAGTCCGCTCCTGCGGGTCGCGGCTTTCGCGCTGCATGCGCTGACCGGCGCGTGACCCCGTCGCGGGAAGCGGCGGCACCACTAAAAAGAGAACGTCTCGAATCATGTATTCTGACCGCGTTTTGTCCGGCATGCGGCCGACGGGCCGCATGCACATTGGCCACTATCATGGCGCTCTCAAGAACTGGGTGCGACTGCAGGAGGAGTACGAGTGCCTGTTCTTCGCGGCCGACTGGCACGCGCTGACCACGCACTACGAAACGCCGGAAGACATCTCTGGCTCGGTGTGGGAAATGATGATCGATTGGCTGGCCGCCGGACTTGATCCCACGCGCGCCACGCTCTTCATCCAGTCGCAGGTGATGGAACACGCCGAGTTGACGCTGCTGCTCGGCATGATGACGCCGATCGGCTGGCTGGAACGCGTGCCGACATTCAAGGATCAGCAGCAGGAATTGTCCGACCGTGATCTTTCGACGTACGGCTTTTTGGGCTATCCGCTGATGCAGGCGGCGGACATCCTGATCTATCGCGCCAACATGGTGCCGGTGGGCGA
>JBDTTY010000097.1:0-7967 GCA_040007975.1 Betaproteobacteria bacterium
TAGAACGCGGCCATCGCCACCGGTGGCGACAGGAAGGCCGTCTGCAGGTTGAGCGCGACCAGCAGGCCGAAGAACAGGGGATCGATGCCGAACTTGGCCAGCAGTGGAATGAAGATCGGCATGAAGATCACGATGATCTCGGTCCACTCGAGCGGCCAGCCCAGGAGGAAGATGATGACTTGCGCGAGAATCATGAACTGGATGGGCGTCAGGCCCAGCGAAAGCACCCAGTGTTCGATGATTTCCTGGCCGCCCAAAAGTGCAAACGCCGCCGAAAAAATCGAGGAGCCGACAAACAGCCAGCACACCATCGCCGACGTCTTGGCGGTGAGGAACACGGATTCGCGAACGGTGGGCATCAACTTCACCTGATATGTCGCGACGAGGCACCAGACTCCGGTGGCAACGATCGATACCCAACCCACCCACATCGGCGGCCCCGATTCCAGGACCTCGAACTTGAGCAGCAGGAACCACACGACAGACAGAGCCAACAGCAGCCACAACGGAACCCACACGCGCAACACGCGGGCACGGCGATCCGGCGGCAATTTGAAGAGTCCGTAGATGGCCGCCAGCGAGAATCCGCCGAATGACCCGACCGCGGCGGCCTCCGTCGGTGTGGCGAGACCGAAGACGATGGTTCCCAGCACCGCGAGAATCAACACGGCCAGCGGGAAAAACGACGCCAGCAACATCTTGAAAATTTCGTAGCGCGTCCAGTTGAACATCGCGTAAAACACGGCGAGCGCGACGATCCCGACGCCGAGTGTTATCCAGAATGCATCGGGTGCCGGCAGGCGCTGCCAATCAGCGTTCAGCGTCGTCGCCGTAGTGGTCATGCTGGCGCCGGCAACGGGGGGCGATGACTTCGTCGCGCCAGGCGGTTCCCGCACGCCACCCGTGCCGACAGCCGGTGCATTGTCCGCGGGCGGTTCCTGCAGCCCGGTTGATGGCGGCTCCTGCAATCCCGTTGACGGCGGCTCGGCAAGTCCCGTGCTCGAGCCTGCGTCCTCGGCCGCGGGCTCGGCAAGTCCTCCCGACGACGCCTGACCCATAGACTCGATGCCCGTCATATCCACGACTTGATCGGGCTTGGTCAGTGCGTGCCACGAGAGCCCCATGATGAGGAGAAAAAGCAACGCCGGCAGTAGTGCGGTGGCGCCATCGCGAACGATTTGCGACGTCGGCACATCGAGATTGCGGCGGCCCTTGAATGCGCGCGCAAGCGCCGGCAAGACGCTGTTGCCCATTTGCTTGGCAATGACGGCGATATGCGCGGGCAGCGGCACGTTGCGTTCGCTCATGGGGAGTGGGGGCATCATCCCCGGCCGCAGTTTGGCCAGCACGATGACGTAGCCGATATACAGGCCCGCCAGCATGAGGCCGGGGAAGAACGCGCCGGCGTACAACTTAACCACCGACACGCCGGCCGTTGCCCCATAGACGATCAGCATCACGGACGGCGGAATCAGGATGCCGAGGCATCCCCCGGCCGTGATCACGCCTGCGGAAATCTTGATGTTGTAACCCGCGCGCAGCATCGCCGGCAGTGCCAACAGCCCCATCAACGTGACGACGGCACCAACAATGCCGGTGGCCGTGGCGAACACCGCACAAGTCACGAGCGTAGCCACTGCCAGCGAACCTGGAATGCGCGCCAGCGCCAGATGCAAACTGCGGAACAGCTTTTCGATCAGGTTGGCACGCTCGACCAGATAGCCCATGAACACGAACAACGGGATCGAAATCAGCACGTCATTGGACATGACCGAATACGCACGCTGCACCATGAGGTCCAGTGTCTGCTGGATGGCAAGTTCCGGGTTCTGCGCGCGATAGGCAAACCACGCAAAAATCACTCCCATGCCCATCAATGTGAAAGCAGTGGGAAAACCCAGCATGATCGCCACGACGATCAATGCCAGCATCAGCAAACCCAAGTGACCATTGGTCATGGCTGACGGCGCCGGCATCAGTGCAAACACTGCGATCACGACTGCCGCCATGATGATCAGACCGAACCAGATTTCCTTTCTCATGAAGCAATCCCGCAACGCAGCGCTCTCATCGCGCGCCCTCTTGCTTGATCACCAACGCGTCGAGCCTCTCGATGTCCTCATCCTTGACGTTGACCATCACCTTCAACTTGTCGACGTCGACTTCCTCTACATCACGATCGCGGCGCGGCCACTCGCCGTTGCGCAGGCAGATCACACAGCGAATGATCTCGACAACACCTTGCAGCAGCAGAAATGCGCCGGCGAGCGGGATGACGGTCTTGAAAGGATAGATCGGCGGGCCGTCGGCGGTGATGCTGGAATGCTCATGAATGGCCCACGATTCGCCCGCATAGCGCCACCCGGCCCACACGAGCGCTACGACGCCCGGTACAAAGAAAAGAATGTAGAGGATGAGATCGAGCCCGGCCTGTAGACGCGGAGGGAAAAATCCATACAGCACGTCGCCGCGGACATGACCATTTTTGGACAATGTGTAGGCGCCCGCCATCATGAACAGCGTCCCGTACATCATGATCATCACGTCGAAGGCCCACGCATGCGGATTGTTGAGCACGTAGCGCGAAAATACCTCCCACGTGATCAGTGCGGTGAGTGCCACGATCAACCACGCAAACGTTTGGCCAACCAGTGTCGAGATTCGGTCGATCGCCAGCAGCAGATTTTGCATGGGCTCGTTTATCGTGGGGCCACGCGAAGTGGCGGGCGCACAGCAACAACGCCACTCTGCGCTCCGACGCAGAGTGGCGCTCCATCAGGTCAGAACAGGTTCAGGCCTTGGCGGGCGGACGCTTCTCGCCGAAGTAATGGTTGTAGGCCATGCGCCGATTGACCACCGTGTCGAGTTCCCACTTGACCGCGCGCGCAGCAAACGCCTTTTGCGAAGCGATGATTTCCTTGAACAGCGGGTTTTCGGCCGCCTTCTTCGCCGCCACCGTGTCGTACACCTCGAGCTGTTTTTGCAGCACGGCGTCGGGGGTTTTGTAGAACTTGACGTTTTGCACGGTCTGCAATTCGCCGTAGTCCTTCGAGTAGCGGTCGATGGCCTTCCAGGCCATGTCGGCCGAGGCCGCGTCCACCGCATTGGCGATGATCGCTTTCATCTTTTCCGGCAGCGCGTCGTACTTGGTCTTGTTGAACATGATCTCGAACTGCTCGGCGTTCTGGTGATAGCTCTGCAGCATGCAAACTTTGGACACGTCCGGAAAGCCGAGCAGGCGATCGGACGACGCATTGTTGAATTCTGCCGCGTCGAGCAGGCCGCGATCCATTGCCGGCACGATTTCGCCGCCGGGCAACGCGTTGACCGCCGCACCCAAGCCGGTGAACACGTCAATCGAGATCCCCACCGTCCGATATTTGAGGCCCTTGAAATCATCGGCCTTGGTGATCGGCTTCTTGAACCAGCCGAGTGGCTGTGTAGGCATCGGGCCGTAGGGGAACGACACGACATTGGCATTGATCGACGCATAGAGCTTTTCCAGCATCTGCTTGCCGCCGCCGTATTTGTGCCACGACAACAGCATGTTGGCATCCATGCCATAGGCCGGTCCCGAGCCCCAGAGACCCAACGCGGTTTGCTTGCCGTAGTGATACACGAGCACACCATGGCCGCCATCCAGCGTGCCTTTGGACACCGCATCGAGCAGACCGAACGCAGGCACCACGGCACCAGCAGGCAGCACTTCGATCTTGAGATCGCCACCCGTCATGTCGTTGACTTTTTTCGCGTAGTCCAACGCGAATTCATGAAAGATGTCCTTGGCCGGCCACGTGCTTTGCCAGCGCATCGAGATCGGTCCCTGCGCTTTGGCGATCATCGGAAAACCGAGCGTTGCACTGCCTGCGACCACGCCCGTGGCGGCAGTCAGGAATTTGCGGCGTGCGGCGGAGGCAGGCTTGACAGCCTTGGAAACGGGTTCGCGCGACATGCATCCTCCGAAAAATCCGGGCCGGCGGGATTGCTCGGGCTCCGGGACCCCAGTCCACCGCGCGTTTTTGGATCGCGGCGACTCGGTTCTGGTTAGCGCCGCCCCGGTGATCGGATATCAGCGCATCAAACGATTATAGCCACGACTTCCGTACAGCTATTGTGCGACGCAACATAACGATATTCCAGCATGACGGCGATCGGGCTTCAGGCATCGAGCGGTCGCCGCTCGCGCAACGCCTGCGCCAATGTTCCGGCGTCGACGTACTCGAGTTCGCCACCCACCGGCACGCCGCGCGCAAGGCGACTGACGACGAGGCCTCGCGCCTTCAACAGTTCGCCAACGTAGTGAGCCGTGGCTTCACCTTCGTTGGTGAAGTTGGTGGCCAGAATCACTTCGCGGACGACACCATCCTGCGCGCGCTTCAGCAATCGATCGAGCCGTATTTCCTTCGGGCCGATGCCGTCGAGCGGCGAGAGTCGCCCCATCAGCACGAAATAGAGTCCCGTATACGACTGCGTGTGTTCGACCATCAACAGGTCGGCCGGTGTTTCGACGACACAAAGCAGCGCATGGTCGCGCTTGGCGGAGCGGCACATCGCACAGATCACGTCTTCGGTAAATGTGTTGCAACGTTCACAGTGGCGAATCACGTCGGTCGCCTGTACCAGCGCCCCGGCCAGCGCACGCGCGCCATCGCGATCGTGCTGCATCAGGTGCAGCGCCATGCGCTGCGCCGCCTTGGGGCCTACACCCGGTAGACACCGCAGCGCGCGCGTCAAATTGTCCAGACTGGACAACGGCTCGTGCGGAGCGGACGGGCGATCGTTCACGCGCAACGTCCCCTAGAACGGCAGCTTGAATCCGGGCGGCAACATGCCGCCGGTCAATCCCGCCATCTTTTCCTGCGTCGTCGCTTCCACGCGCCGCACCGCGTCGTTGAACGCGGCTGCAATCAGGTCTTCAAGCATGTCGCGGTCGTCGACCAGCAACGAGGGATCGATCGTCACGCGCTTGACGTCATGCTTGCACGTGAGGATCACCTTGACGAGACCGGCACCGGCCTGACCTTCAACTTCCGTGGCCGCCAGTTCCTGTTGCATCTTCTGCGCCTTTTGCATCATGGCGGCGATCTGATTCTTCATCATGCGCGTCGTGGCTCCGTTACGGGGATTCGGGATCACGCGCCAACGGCGTGATTGTGTCGGTTTTGACCTGACCGTCGAAGCGCGCCAACAAATCGCGCACGAACGGCTCGTCGCGAAACGCCGCCTCACCCTTGTCGCGGGCCTCGGTGCGTTCGCGTTTCTCGGTGGCGGCCAGCGATTGCTCGACCGCCGCGCCCACCTCGAAAGCCAGCAACAGCTTGCCGCCGGTGGCACGTTCGAGCGCCGCCTTGAGCTTGTCCGCGTACATGCGATCGGCGAGATGCTTGTGCGCAACCGGCAACGCCAACGTGAGCACATTGCCCTTGATCGACTTCAATTCGCTTTGGGCGGCAAGTTGCGCGGCCATGCCCGTGAGCTTCAATTGGGCAATGAACGCCGGCCATGCCGCGGCATCCGCCGGTAGCGGCACGATGTCGCGTGGCGCTTCGGTACTGGCCGCGGGAGTGGTCGCCACCGGAACGCGTGACACCCCGACGTTGCCGCCTCGGCTCGGCGGCGCAACGCTCGGCGGGCTGTCAACAACAGCACTCACCGGGGGTGGACGACTTACAATCGTTGAGCGCCGCGACGGCGTGGCCGCGCTGGCCACACGCTCGCCAGATGTCACCGCCCCGGTGCTGTCGGCACTCTCCGGCATGAACGCCAGCAACCGCAACAACGTCATTGCAAAGCCGGTGGCCTCGTCGGGGGCGAGCACGAGATCCTGCCGTCCCTGTGTCGCAATCTGATAGCCCAACTGCACCAGTTCCGGGGAAAATTGACGGGCGTAACCTTCAACGCGCTCGCGATCGTCGTAACCGGCGGCTGCCCCCGGCACCGCCTGCACGACCGCGATCCGATGCCACATCGAGGCAAGCTCGTCGAGTGCGGACGGCAACGACAATCCGCGCGCTGCCAGCGCATCACTTTCCGCCAGCAATGCAACACCGTCGCCGACGACCAACGCGTCGGCAATCCGGTATACGTGCTCGCGATCCACGGCCCCCAACATCGATCGCACGATGTCCTCGGCCACGCGTCCGCCACCAAAGGCAATGGCCTGATCCAGCAATGACAGCCCATCACGCAGCGATCCATGCGCGGCACGCGCCACCAGCGCCACCGCTGCTGGTTCGGAGGTGACCCCCTCCTCGTGCAGGATGAATTCGATGCGGGCGGCGATTTGTGACTGGGTGAGCGGCTTCAGATTGAATTGCAGACAACGCGACAGCACCGTGACCGGAATTTTCTGTGGATCCGTGGTCGCCAGCACGAACTTGACGTGCTCCGGCGGCTCTTCGAGCGTCTTCAGCATCGAATTGAATGCGGCCTTCGACAGCATGTGAACTTCGTCGATCAGGTAGACCTTGTAGCGTCCTGCAGTGGGCGCGTACCGGGCGTTGTCGAGAATCTCGCGCATGTTGTCGATGCCCGTGTTGGACGCGGCATCGAGTTCGAGCAGATCCACGAAGCGTCCGGCGTCGATGTCGGTACACGCCGCGCAAATGCCGCAGGGGGTGGCGGTGACACCGGTCAGGCAGTTGAGGCTCTTGGCCAGAATGCGCGCAATGGTCGTCTTGCCGACACCGCGCGTTCCGGTCAGCAGATAGGCGTGGTGGACGCGGCCCTTGGTCAGCGAATTGGCGAGGGCGGTGACGACGTGCTCCTGCCCCGACAATTGGGCAAAATTCATCGGGCGCCACTTGCGGGCGAGGACCTGATAACTCATATCGAGATTATCGCCCGTTTGCACGCCGCCGGGGTGGCAACTCCGGTGGCGTGCAGCGGTCGAATAGGTGGCGAGCCGTGATCCCGGCACTTGCATGAATTCGCTGTGGCTGCTTCCTTCCGGACCTGACCAGATTCACGACCATGCAATGCGGGGCGACCCGCCGTTGAGGCGGTGGCGCGTAGCGCACTAAACACAATTATAGCGCGTGCCCGGTTCCACTCTACAAACACCGTGTAGACGAGGATTGCTACCAGCGCGTTTCATTGACAACCGTAGCCAAGGCTTGAGCCTCGGGGGAGAATCAACGAGGCTAAAGCCTCGACTACAATGAACACGATGCGAACACTCCAATTCCTGCTGATCTGCGCCGCCGGCGTGATCATCAAAACGGCCATCGCCGCCGCACCGGCCACCGTTTGGCTCGAGCAGATGACATCCCCGGAAGTCACGGCGGCGATTCGCGCCGGCAAGACCACGATCATCGTGCCGATCGGTGGCACGGAGCAAAGTGGGCCGCACATTGCACTGGGCAAGCACAATCGCCGCGTGGCCGCACTGGCGGAAAAAATTGCGGTCGAGCTGGGCAACGCCCTGGTGGCGCCGGTGATCGCGTATGTGCCGGAAGGCGCGCTGGCGCCACCGACGGGGCACATGAAATTTCCCGGCACGATCACGGTCCCGGCCAGCGCGTATCGCGCGATTCTCGAGTCAGCTGCACGCAGTTTCAAACTGCATGGTTTTCTCGACATTGTCTTCATCGGCGACCACGGCGACTACCAGAACGACAACCGTACGGTTGCCTCCGCCCTGTCGCGCGAGTGGGCCGCCACTCCGGTGCGCGTACACGCGGTTCGCGAGTATTACGACGTGCCCACGACATGGTTTGCCAAGCATCTGGCAGGTCAGGGCCATGCCGCCGCCGAGATCGGCCAACACGCCGGGCTTGCCGATACCGCGCTCACTCTTGCGCTGGCGCCCGATCTCGTGCGCAGCGACATCCAACGCGGCGCAGTTCCGACGCCAGCCTCGGGCGTCAATGGCGATCCCCGCCGTGCCACGGCTGAGCAGGGACAGGTGGCGGTGGATGCCATCGTTGCGCAGACCGTTGCCGCGATCAACAAGGCCACCAAGCGCC
>JBDTTY010000098.1:0-7965 GCA_040007975.1 Betaproteobacteria bacterium
AGGCAATTCAGGTGAAGCTGGATGAGTTGATCCGCGCGACCAAAGGTGCGCACAACGCCTTGCTCGATCTGGAAGAGCTTGAGGAGGAGAACCTCGACGCTTTCAAAGCGAAGTATCAGGCACTTGCGGCCGCCGCGCGCACTGACCTCGGCCAGGGAAATCAAGACACAGGCACACCCGAGCCATGAGCGAAAAGGAAGTGCATTGCCACGCGTTCAAAACGCACGCCCCCGCCGGCTGAAGTGGTACTCGATGCGGACTAACACGGATATCAACACGGACGCTGCGCGATGAAGCCGCGCAGCGCCGGCTACTTTTCCGTTCGGCCAGCCTGGAAAGATGAGTGCAACTCGCCCGACGCCGATGGCTAGCTTCAAGGCCGCCGCCGTGTATTTCGCCCTCGTGTTGGGCACAGGCTTCGTCCTGGGCACCGTTCGCGTCCCGTTTCTCGTCCCCAGACTCGGCGAGCGCTATGCCGAGCTTCTGGAAATGCCCATCATGCTTGTCGTGATCGTCTTGGCTGCTCGGTACGTGGCACGACGGTACAACCTTCCTGGCAGTCCATCGGTCCGACTGCTTGTTGGGTTCGCCGCACTTGCCATGTCCGTGCTTGCCGAGTTGCTCTTGGCTGCCGCGATTCAAGATGCCTCTATCGCACAGTACATAGCAAACCGTGATCCCGTGTCGGGCGCTGTTTACCTCGTCGTGCTGTTGCTATTCGCACTTATGCCTTACATCCTCGCGCGCTTCCGTGGTGCGCGCGCGACGCGTCGCATTGCTTGAACGTCAGGCCCATGCAACCATCCGATCATGAATGGCAGCAATCCAAGATGTATCGGACCGTCACTGGTGCCTTCGGTACTTTTTTCGTAATACTGGCCGTGGCAATCATCGCCATTTCGGAGATGGCGCCAGGAGTCGCAATCGCCGCATTCCTGCTGGGCGTACTTGGTATCGACGCGATCGTAGCTGCGCTTCGTGGCAAAAAATCGCTTCTCTCAAGGATCGGGCCGCTCCCTTGATCTTGCGACCAGCCCCGCCATTGAATATGGCTTGCCTATCAAGCTGCGTACACCCCGACCCATCCATCGAATAATGAGCCCTGGCAAACCAACATTGCGCCCAATCCGCGCCCTCGGACGGGCCGGCGTGTGGCTCGACGTTGGACTGCGTCGGCGCGGTCACCCGGTTCGTGAACCCGTTAAACTCCGGCTTAGTGACTCTTGAACACACCGGATTCTCCATGAAACGTATCTGCCTCCTGATCTCGGTATTTCTGTTAGCCGCGGGCTGCTCCAAGAAACCGGAACCGCAAAAACCGGTTTCCTCAGTAGCATCACAACAAGGTATTGCGGCAGCGTCCACGGCCGCCGCCTTGCCGATCGAAGAACCTTCAGAGGAGGTTCTGCGCGAACTCGAGTTCAAGACGTATGAAGCCATCGAGCGGGCGGGTGGCATCCCCGTCACTGTTAGCGCAACGGGCAAGTCGCTGACGTTGCGCCCGAAACTCTATTCGGTACGCAAGGAAAGTTGCACGCCGACGCCCCAGCGTCCCGCCGGATGGTACGAATGCACGCTGACGATCAAGCTGAGCCTGGCCGCAGATGGTCGCAATCCAACGGAACAGGGTGAGCGGATAGGTGTGAAATTGGATTCGACGGGAAAGTGGGTGCTGCAGTGACATCGATTTCCGGTGGCAAATTCGTCCTGTTGGGGCAACATCGACGCGAGCGCCGTCCTGATCTGACATAAACTTCGGCAGCACGCCAACTGACACCATGTTCACCATACGCAACGCCTCTCCTGACGACGGGAGCATTATCCTCGCGATCCAGAAGCGCGCGTTCGAAACCGAGGCGCGCGTATGTGATCAATGGGAGATTGCGCCTCTCCTCGAAACACTCGATTCGGTTCTCGATCACATCCACAATGCGACAGTTCTGGCGGCGACCAAAGGTGGCCGCGTGGTCGGGTCCATTCGCGGCGTGGTGACGGATGACATCTGCATGGTGAAATCGCTGAGCATCGAGCCCGACCTGCAGGGCCACGGCATCGGCTCGGCACTGCTTGATGCCATTGAAGAGGCGCACCCAGAGGCGTCCGGGTTCCAGTTGCTCACCAACCGGATCATGGAAGACAACGTCCGCTTTTACCTGCGACACGGCTACACCGTCACCGACACCATTCCCCATTCGGACAAGATCACGTTGGTCAGCATGGGCAAGCAACGCTAGGCGCGTGGCAGGATCGCCAATTGCCACCACTGCTTCAATCGAAATCGATCCGGAGACTGTGCACTGGTCGGCACCGCAAACAACTGGTGCATCCGCGCGACCGCGTACGGCGCACTGGACCGCGGTTACGACTTGACGCTGATCAACGTCAGCTGGCCAAGGACTTAATTTGTCATCGACGCTGCGTTGAGCAAGCCCACACCAATGGCGAGTGACGCCAGCAGGATGCCGGGCGCGACACGCCCTTCCTGGATGGCTGCGACGAAGCGCGGCAGTATTTTTCCAACCGCAAAGAACACGACTATCTGCACCACCAACGCCACCACCCCCCAAACGACGAGATCGAGTGCGGAGACACTTTGCGTGACGGCACGTGCTAGCGGCAGCACGAAACCGATCACCGCACCACCCAACGAGATGGCTGCCGCCTGATTGCCCTTGCGGATCAACTCCAATTCCTTGTAAGGCGTGACCGTCACATAGATCGCAATAAACAGGATAAGAAGCACCATAGCCAACCCGAAATAAAGCAGGAACGCCGGGAGGCCCGCAAGTGATTGGTCGATCGTCATCGCATGAACCTCGCCTGGGTTGAATCAAACAAAATAGTGGGGAACAAATCGGCTGGTGTTACGGGTGATGGGGCTTGAATCTTCGCGCATGCCGATGCCCGCGGGTTCGTCGCCGATGATCCACGAGCCGATCGTCACGTAGTCGTCGCCGAAGCGCGGGATCGGCACATAGGCCTGCTGGATTCGGCCTTCCTCCCCATATTCACCGTCGGACGCAATGGTGTCGCCGCGGCGATGAATCACGATGTTGGCGCCTTCGCGCGACAGCAGCGGCTTTTCGACGTAATCGCCGCGAATCTTGCCGGGCTCGAAATACGCGGGCAGCAAATTGGGATGATCGGGAAACAGCTCCCATAGAATCGGTAGCAACCCTTTGTTGGACAGCAGCATCTTCCATGCGGGCTCGATCACCCGCAGGCTCGATGTGCGCAGATGCTCGCCGAATGCTTCGTCGGCCATCCATTCCCATGGATAGAGTTTGCACAGGACATGCATTTCCGCATCGGTTTCGTCGACGAACACGCCGGCGGTGCTGTCCCAGCCGACGTCGCCAATGCCGACAAAGCGCGTGTCGACGCCGCCCTGTGTAGCCACATCGCGCAGATAGTCGATGTTGCCGCAATCTTCCTCGCTCTCGGCGGCGCACGTGAAATGCACGGGCGTGCCGGCAGACCACGTGACCGCAAACGCACGCCAGCTCTGAATCAATTTTTCGTGCAGCGAATTGAATTGATCGGCGTCTGCCTGCTGCGGCCGAATCTTTTGCTCCAGCCAGCGCCATTGCGCGACCGAGGCTTCGAGCAATGCCGTGGGCGTGTCGGCGTTGTACTCGAGCATCTTGGGCGGTCCGCTGCCGTCGAAGGCGAGATCGAAACGACCGAACAGCGACAACTCCTTGGCGCGCCACGAGCGCGCGACGCGCTCGTGCCACGCCTTGGGAATGGCCAGCGCATCGAAGCGATTGTGGGCGACGATGTGCTCGGCCGCATCGAGGCACCGCGCATGCAATTCGGTGGTGGCCGCTTCGAGCGTATCGATCTCGTCCGCCGTAAAGCGGTAACACCGGGACTCATCCCAATAGACGCCGTCGATCGAATGATAGGAAAAGCCGATCTCCTCGCAGTCTTGGCGCCAGTTGGCACGCGGCGTGATGATTTCGCGATTCATGATGCGGACGACCCATGCGAGCCGAAGCCGCCGTGCGACGTGCTGTGGCTACCGGAGGACGAACTACTGCGACTCCCACTGCTGCTTCCGTTACGCCGGCTGGGGCTGGTGTGGGACGGGCCCCAATAAATGTGCGAACGTGAGCCGTCGTCGCGGCGCGCCACCTGTTCGTCACATTCCTTTTCGTCGCCCCAGTCGGCCACGCATTCCTGCCTCGAGGCGTAGGCCGCCTTGCGCCCGGTAGGCGGCGGGTCGCTGCAGCCAGAAACCGCGGCCGCGCCGATCAGGACGAGTGTGACGCAGGTGGAAGACTTGCGAGGTCGTTGCGACATGAGGGCGCCATGATAGCGCCCGCCACGTCAATGGACGATAGCCGTGGACAAAAATCGGACGAGTGAGCCATTGCGCAGGCGGAAAACGCCCTCGCCGATGTCTTCCGCACCTTCGATTTCGGCGCGGGTCATGTCGATTTCGCGGTCACCCTGGCGCGCCTCGACCACCACGTCATCCGCGGTGGTGAATTCGTCCGGCACCCGCATATAGCCGGTGGCAAACAGTTCGCCGTCGATCACGACGTAGGACGCATCGGTCATCGTTGCATAGAGCGAAGGCATGGTGTCGTGGGGGCCGTGTTGGCACGGGCACGCAAAGGCGGCCCTTCTTGATAACGAATATGGGGGTGTCGCGGCACACTTCAAGCGCCCGTGATGGCGCGAGCGGTCAGCCGGCAGCGCGTGTCCGACTACGCCGTCAGCAGGCGAACGAAGTTGGGCAACGCCATTGAAGCCCGATGTGTGTCGCCGTTGTAATACTGCAGGTCCTTTATGCCTCGCTGCGCAATGCGGCGGTCCACCTGCAACGTGGTCAACGAGCGCGGGTCGAGCGTGGGCGAACAGCACGCCATCATCCATAGCCCGCCGTAGAGCGGGATCGAGGTGAGATAGGGCGTGACCACGGCAAAGGCGCCACGCAGCTGCGCCAGCGTGGACCGGATGCGTTCGGGATGAGCGATCGGACTGGCGACATGCAGCATCAGTGCGCCGGTGGGCGTGAGTCGCGCCGCGCAAGACTTGTAAAAATCCGGCGTGTATAACGCGGCCGATGGCCCGCCGGCGTCGGTGAGATCGAGCGCGATGAGATCATAGTGTGTTGCGGTTGTGCTCATGTACGCAAAGCCGTCTTCGATGCGCAACGAAAGTCGCGGATCGTCAAAGGCGCCGCGATGCACGCTGGCCAGATACTTGCGCGCGATATCCACCACGGCCATGTCGATCTCGACCAACGTGACCGTCTGGATCGATTCGTATTTGAGCAATTCTTCGGCGGACCCGCCATCACCGCCGCCGATGATCAACGCGCTGGTGGGCTGCGGATGCGTGATTGCCGCCGGATGAATCAGGTTCTCGTGATAGAAAAATTCATCGCGCTCGGAAGTCATGAAATGGCCGTCGAGACGGAACAATTTGCCGAATGTGGCGGTGTCGTGTACGTCCACCGACTGATATGGCGAACGAAATCGTTCAAACTCGCGCGCGGAGCGAATGAAGTAACCCCAGTCCGTGGTGAGAAACTCGGTCAAGGCGCCGGGCGCGATGTCATCCGCGTTCGGCTTCTGGCCGCCCGCGGGCTTGTCAGCCATGCGCGTCGCCCCGACGAATCGACTGAAACCGGGATGTAGTCGGCCTCAATGCGCGCTCCAGTGCGTAAAAGACATGTTCCGCCTTGGCGGTGTTGTCGGTATTGAGATTACACACGTATACGTCGACGGTGACAAATCCAGCCTCGGGCCACGTGTGGATCGCGATATGCGATTCGGCCAGCAACACCGTGCCGGTGACGCCTTGAGGTTCGAACTGGTAGAAGCTTTGGCCGACCACGGTGAGTCCCGCCGCAAGCGCCGCGTTGACACACAATTCGCGTAAAGGATCAGCCCGTTTGAATTCGGGCGTGTCGGCGGGGCAGCCGTACCACTCGCCCAACAGATGGATGCCGTCCATGCGACGCCCCTTTGCATTTCTACTTGAACCAACGCGCCGGACGGTAAGCGATGGCCAACAAACGCGCGATTATTGCACATTGACCCTGCAGAAGCGATAATTTGAGGCTGTCCGACACGTCATCCATCGCTCCGCGCGTACTTCCGCGGTGCATTTCCTGCATTTTTGTTGCCGACGCATTCTCGCCAATCATTCCATGACCACCAACGTCTCCGCGCGCGCCTCCGATCACGATCTTGCCAATGCGATTCGCGCACTGGCCATGGATGCGGTGGAAGCCGCCAAATCCGGCCATCCCGGCATGCCGATGGGAATGGCGGAGATTGCCGTAGCGCTGTGGAAGCGGCATTTGCGGCACAACCCGGCCAATCCGCATTGGCCCGATCGCGATCGCTTCATGCTGTCCAACGGCCACGGCTCGATGCTGCAATACGCGTTGTTGCACCTTTCGGGCTACGACTTGCCGATGGCGGAATTGCGCGCATTTCGCCAACTGCATTCGCGCACGCCGGGTCATCCCGAAGTTGGCCTCACGCCAGGGGTCGAAACGACCACGGGGCCGCTGGGTCAGGGCTTGGCCAACGCCGTGGGCATGGCGCTGGCTGAAAAACTGCTGGCCGCAGCGTTCAACCGCGACGACCACGCAATCGTCGATCATCACACCTACGTGTTTCTGGGCGATGGTTGCCTGATGGAAGGCATCTCTCACGAAGCATGCTCGCTGGCGGGCACGTTGGGGCTCGGCAAGTTGATTGCGCTGTACGACGACAACGGTATCTCGATCGACGGTCACGTCGAAGGCTGGTTTACCGATGACACGCCCAAGCGCTTCGAGGCCTATGGCTGGCACGTGATCCGGGGCATCGACGGCCATGAAGTGGCTGCGGTCGATGCCGCCATCGCGGCCGCGCTCACGATTACGGATCGTCCGTCGTTGCTGTGCTGCAAGACCATCATCGGCAAGGGTTCGCCCAACAAGCAGGGCACCGAACACGTCCGCGGCGCGGCGCTCGGCGAAAAAGAAGTGGCGGCCACGCGCGCAGCGATTGGCTGGACGTCGCCGCCGTTCGAGATTCCCGCCGCCGTTTACGCCGGATGGGATGCGCGCGAACGCGGCGCGCGTCTGGAACAAGACTGGAACGCGCGCTTTGCCGCGTATCGCGCCGCGCATCCGGCGCTGGCCGCGGAATTTTTGCGGCGCACGCGCGGCGACCTGCCCGCCGACTTTGGTGCGGCTGCCGACGCATTCATTGCCGCGCAATCCGCCAAAGGCGAAACCGTCGCCACGCGCAAGGCGTCGCAACAGGCCATCGAAGGCTTCGCGAAGCTGTTGCCGGAGTTGATCGGCGGTTCGGCGGACTTGACCGGTTCGGTGTTCACCAACTGGTCGGGCAGCACGATCGTTACGTATGACAAGCCTGGCAACTATGTGAATTTTGGCGTTCGCGAATTTGGGATGAGCGCCATCGCCAACGGCTTGGCGCTGCACGGCGGCTTCATTCCTTACGGCGGCACCTTCCTCACGTTCTCCGACTATGCACGCAATGCGCTGCGGATGGCGGCGTTGATGAAATTACGGTCGATCTTTGTCTACACGCACGACTCGATCGGGCTGGGCGAAGATGGCCCTACGCATCAATCGGTGGAGCATACGGCGAGCCTGCGCCTGATCCCGGGGCTTGATTTGTGGCGTCCGTGTGACACGGTGGAATCAGCTGCGGCATGGGCGGCAGCGATCGAGCGCCATGATGGACCATCGTGCCTGCTGTTCACACGACAAAACGTGCCATTCGTGCCGCGCAGTGAGAGCCAGATTGCGGCCATCGATCGCGGTGGCTATGTCGTTGCGGACTTCGATGCCACCGTCAGCGGACCGCGCGTGGTGGTCATCGCCACCGGCTCGGAAGTGGCGCTTGGCTTGGGTGCGCGCACCCAACTGGCCACGTCCGGCATCAATGTGCGCGTGGTATCGATGCCTTGCACGAGCGTCTTCGA
>JBDTTY010000099.1:0-7955 GCA_040007975.1 Betaproteobacteria bacterium
CCGAAGCCCTCGGCGCGCGCGCGCGGGGTGATTGGAGTCAGGATCCGGCCACGCGGACCTTCCAGGCCCTTCGGATTTTCGTGAACCGCGAGTTGTCCGAGTTGCAGGAGACGCTGCCGCGGGCGGTGTCGCTGCTGCGCACCGAAGGACGCCTCGCCGTGATCAGCTTTCATTCGCTCGAAGATCGCATCGTCAAGCGCTTCGTCACGCGCGCTTCGCAGCCGTTTGGTGGTGACGCCGCAGCATCGCGACTGGCCATCGCCACGGCGAAGCTCCCCGGCGTGGCGCTGATGCCGATTGGACGCGCCATCAAGGCGGGTGCGAACGAAGTGGCGAGCAATCCGCGCGCGCGCAGCGCGGTACTGCGGGTTGCGCAGCGAACCGCGCATCCACTGCCGGCCGACTGGCCTCGCGGCATGGTGGAGGGGATCGCGGCATGACGCGCATCAATCTGCTGCTGCTGGCGATATTGATCATTTGCGCACTGTCGCTCGTGACCTCGCGGCACCAGTCGCGAAAACTTTATGTCGACCTCGAACGCATGCAGGCGGCGGCCCGCAACTTCGAAACCGAATACGGGCAACTGCAGCTTGAGCAGTCGACGTGGGGCATGCCCGCGCGGATCGAAAAAGTGGCGCGCGAAACGCTGCGGATGCAGTTGCCGACGAGCTCCCGCACGGAAATTGTCGGCCTGGTGCCGCGAACCGAGGCGGCGCGATGAAGACCTCCACCACGCGCGGTGCCAAGCTGCGCCACACCGAGGCCGCGCCGCTGGTGTTGCCGCGGCTGCGCTCGCCGATCGTGTTTGGAGTGCTTGCGTTGCTGTTGGTCGGATTGGGAGCGCGTTCGATCTATCTGCAATGGTTCGATAACGAGTTCCTGCAGTCGCAGGGCAGCGCGCGACATTCGCGCGAACTGGAAGTGCCGGCGCATCGCGGCCGTATCGTTGACCGCTTTGGTGAAGCGCTCGCGCTGTCAACACCAGTCAAGTCACTGTGGGCCTTTCCGGACAAGTTTGACGCGCCGCCCGAATCGATGGCGGAACTCGCGCGGATTCTCGAAACGACGCCGCAGAAGATCAAGTTACGGCTCGACGCCAATGAGGAGTTTGCCTTCATCGCGCGCCAGATCGCTCCCGAGGCCTCGGCACGAGTGATGGCGCTGCACATCAAGGGACTGCACGACCAGAACGAGTATCGCCGCTTCTATCCGGGCGGCGAAGTCACGGCGCACATCATCGGCTTCACCGGAGACCACGACGCTGGTCAGGAGGGCATCGAACTCGCGCAGCAGACATGGTTGGCCGGCGTCCCCGGCAGCCGGCGCGTGATCATCAATCGACGCAGTGAAGCCGTGGAGGACGTGGCTGCCGTGAAGCCACCGCAAGCGGGTCGCGATCTTGCGCTGTCGATCGATACGCGTTTGCAATATCTCGCGTTTCGCGAATTGAAAGCGGCGATAGAACTGCACAAGGCCAAGGCGGGTGGCGTCGTGGTTATCGATGTCGCGACGGGGGAAATTCTGGCGCTGGCCAACTGGCCCACCTACAACCCCAATCGTCGCGACAAGGTGGCACGCGAACGCATGCGCAATCGCGCGTTGACCGACACGTTCGAACCCGGGTCGACGATGAAGCCGTTCACGATCGCCGCCGCGCTCGAAGCGGGTCGCGTGCGTCCGGACACGATCATTCAGACGGCGCCGGGAACACTCAATATCGGTTCGTTCACGATTCATGACGCGCATCCGCAAGGCGCGCTCACCGTCGAGCAGGTCATTCAAAAGTCGTCCAACGTTGGCGCCGCCAAGATCGCGTTGGGACTGCCCGCGGAAACGCTCTGGACCATGTTTACGGAAGCGGGATTTGGATCGCCTCCCAAAACCGGCTTCCCCGGCGAGGTCGGTGGTCGGCTGCGCGCCGCCAAGACATGGAAGCCGATCGAACAGGCCACGATGTCGTATGGCCATGGCATCTCGGTCAACCTCGTTCAACTTGCCCGCGCGTACACGATGTTTGCCACGGATGGCGAAGTGAAGCAGGCCACGCTGTTCAAGACGGAAGGCCACGTTGCGGGACGGCCGACGTTGAAGCCGGAAACGGCCCGCGCCGTGCGCCACATGCTCGAACTCGCAACACTGCCCGGCGGCACCGCGCCGAAGGCGCAGGTGGTGGGCTATCGCGTAGCGGGCAAGACGGGTACGGCACACAAGGTCGAAGGCCGCGGCTATTCCAATCGCTATATCGCGTCGTTCGTGGGCTTTGCGCCGGCATCCAATCCGCGGCTCATCGTGGCGGTGATGATCGACGAGCCATCGGCCGGGAGGTACTACGGCGGAGACGTGGCCGCACCGGTTTTCTCGAACATCATCGGCTCGGCGTTGCGCACCCTCGGCGTGCCTACCGACGCGCCCGTCAACAACGTGATTCTCCCGCCTGACGGTTTTGAAGTGCGGGAGGAAACCTGATGTCCACTGCGCTGGTGGATGCGCCGGATGTCGCCGGCCTGTTGGCGCGCCTCGCGACGTTTCCACGTCGCATCACCGCCGACAGTCGGCGCGTGGAAGCGGGGGTGGCATTTGCGGCGTATCCCGGATTGCATTTCGATGGTCGCGTGTATATCCCGGATGCGTTGCAGCGCGGGGCGTCTGCCGTGCTGTGGGATTCCAGCAATTTCCATTGGCGTCCCGAGTGGGACGCCCCCAATGTGGGTGTTGATCGCCTGCAGCAGCGATTGGGCAGCATTGCCGATTTCATTTACGGCAGTCCGTCGAAATCGCTGTGGATGACGGCCATCACCGGCACCAATGGCAAGACGTCGAGCGCGCAGTGGATCGCCCAGGCGTTGGAGGCATGCGGACGCCGCGCCGCGGTGCTGGGAACGCTCGGCAACGGCTTTGTCGGCGCGCTGGCACCTTCCACGCACACGACACCGGACATCACGGTCCTGCACGAAATGCTGGCGCAGTTTCATGCCGCCGGTGCGTCGTCGGTGGCGATGGAAGTGTCGTCGCACGGCCTCGAGCAAGGGCGCGTCAATGGCGTGCAGTTTGACATTGCGCTGTTCACCAATCTGTCGCGCGATCACCTTGACTATCACGGCACGATGGCGGCCTACGGCGCGGCCAAGGCACGACTGTTTTCATGGCCGGGGTTGAAGTACGTCGTAATCAATGCCGACGATCCGTTTGGGCAAAGTCTGATCGAGAGTTCGCGCGCGCGCGGCCAGAAGTTGCTGACCTACGGCACCGCCAGCACCGCCGACGTTGCGGCGGTGGGCATCACGATGGATGCGACCGGGATGACGCTCGACGTTGTCACCCCGTGGGGGCGCACGACGGTGACGGCTCCGGTTGTCGGTGCGTTCAACGCACAGAACCTGCTGGGCGTACTGACGGTGCTGCTCGCCAGCGACGTGTCGCTGGCCGAGGCCACGCGCGCCATGGCGACACTCACTGCGCCGCCCGGGCGGATGCAGCGGCTTGGTGGCAACGGCAAGCCGCTGGTGGTGATCGACTATGCGCATACGCCGGACGCATTGGACAAGGCCTTGACGGCGCTGCGGCCTGCGGTATCCGGTGCGGGCGAAATCGTGTGCGTCTTCGGCTGCGGTGGCGATCGCGACCCCGGCAAGCGCCCAGAGATGGGGCGCATCGCAGCGCGCCTCGCGCATCGCGTCGTGGTGACGAGTGACAACCCACGCAATGAGGAACCTGCCGTGATTGCCACAGGCATCATCAAAGGCATACGCGAGATCGGCAATCGTCGCTGGGCCCTCGAACCCGATCGCGCTGCGGCTATTCGTGAGGCTATCGCCACGGCCACCGCGCAGGATTTGATCCTGATTGCGGGCAAGGGTCACGAAACGTATCAGGAGCGCAATGGCGTGCGCACGCCATTTTCCGATGCGGCGGAAGCAGCCGCAGCATTGGCGCACTGGGGCGGACCATGATGGATACGCAGGCCGCCGCCCGCGCCGTGGCTGGTCGCATGATCGGTCGATCGGTGGTATTTGCACGCGTGACGACCGACACGCGTGCGCTGCGCGATGGCGATCTCTTTGTCGCATTGAAGGGCGAGAACTTCGACGGTCACGATTTCGTGCCGGCCGCATTGGCCAAGGGCGCCGCCGCCGCGATGATCGACGCTGCGCGGCAACCCGCAGGCGACGGCAACTACGTTGCCGTGGCAGATCCGCTGCAGGCCCTGGGGCGGTTGGCCGCGCACTGGCGGCAGCGGTTTACGTTGCCGCTTGCAGTCGTGGTCGGCAGCAATGGCAAGACGACCGTGAAGGAAATGCTGGCATCGATTCTGCGTGCGGAGTTCGGCGGCGGCGCCGTTCTGGCCACCCAAGGCAATCTCAACAATGCAATCGGGCTGCCGCTGACGTTGCTGCGGCTGCGCAGTGCGCATCGCGCCGCGGTGATCGAGCTTGGCATGAACCATCGGGACGAAACGCGCGATCTCGCCTTCATTGCGCTGCCGACCATCGTGCTGATCAACAATGCGCAGCGCGAACATCAGGAATTCATGACCAGCGTGGCCGACGTGGCCGCTGAACATGCCGATGCCATCGCGGCGTTGCCGCGCGACGGGACCGCCATCATCAATGCCGACGATATGTTTGCGCCGATGTGGACCGCAGCGGCGCAAGCGGTCGGCGCGCGCGTGATCACGTTTGCGCTCGATCACAGTGCGGAGGTTGGGGGTCGCGGCACGTTGCGTGATGGCGGCAGCGACATCACGATCACGTTGCCCTCGGGCCCCGTTGACGTCGCGTTGGAAGCGCCAGGCGCGCATATGATGCGCAATGCGCTGGCCGCCGCCGCGGCCGCCTTGGCATCTGGCGCCTCACCGAAGGCGATTCGTGAGGGCTTGGCCGCATTCCGCCCGGCACCCGGTCGTCTCGTGGCATTGCGCGCAGCTTCCGGAGCACGTGTATTCGACGACAGCTACAACGCCAATCCGGATTCGATGCGCGCGGCCATCGATGTGCTCGCTGCAGCGCCCGGGACGCGGGTGCTGGTGATTGGTGACATGGGAGAAGTGGGTACCGCCGGTCCCGCGTTTCACCGTGAGATCGGCGTCTACGCGCGCGCATGCGGGATCGATCGTCTGCTCGCCACCGGCGAGATGGCGCGTGAAGCGGTGGCTGCCTTCGGCGGCAATGCCGAACATTTTTCGGATATCCACGACCTCGTCAGCCGCGCCCGCGCTGCGGCGGGCGTCGACGTGTCGGTGCTGGTGAAGGGTTCGCGCTTCATGCGCATGGAACGTGTCGTGGCCGCATTGACTGGCGCGGCTGTGGCGGGAGCGCACTGATGCTTTTGGCGTTGTCCGAATGGCTCGAACAGTATGCTCGTGCCTTCAATGTGTTCGGCTACATCACGTTGCGGACAGTTCTCGCCACGATGACTGCGCTGGTCATCTCGTTTCTGATCGGCCCGAAAATGATCGCGTGGCTGTCCCGGATGAAGATCGGTCAGTCCGTGCGCGACGACGGCCCGCAAACGCATCTCGTCAAGGCGGGGACGCCGACGATGGGCGGCGCGTTGATCCTCGTGTCGATCGTAGTCACCACATTACTGTGGGGCAACCTGTCCAATCGATTTGTCTGGGTGGTGTTATTGGTCACCTTGGGCTTCGGCACCGTGGGCTGGGTCGACGACTGGCGCAAGGTCGTCTATCGCAATCCCAAGGGGCTGTCCGCCCGTTCCAAATTCGCGTGGCAGTCGCTGATCGGCCTGACCGCAGCGGTATATCTCGCATTCTCGATTTCGGCGCCGGACAACACGCAGTTCATTCGTCTGTTTGCCGACTGGGTACAAAGCGGATTCAACGCCGATCTCTCGCCCAAGGCTGATCTGATCGTGCCGTTCTTCAAGGCGACGTCATATCCGCTGGGCGTGTGGGGCTTCATCGCGCTGACCTATTTCGTGATCGTCGGCACCAGCAATGCGGTGAATCTCACCGACGGACTCGACGGCCTTGCCATCATGCCGACGGTGATGGTCGGCGGTGCGCTCGGCATCTTTGCTTACGTGATCGGCAACGCGATCTTTTCGCGGTATCTGGGCTTTCCGCATATTCCGGGTGCCGGTGAAGTTGCAGTCATCTGTGGCGCCATTGCCGGTGCGGGCCTCGGATTTCTGTGGTTCAACGCGTATCCCGCCGAAGTGTTCATGGGTGATGTCGGTGCACTGGCACTCGGCGCGTCGCTGGGCACCATTGCCATCATCGTCCGGCAGGAAATCGTGCTGTTCATCATGGGTGGTGTCTTTGTCGTCGAAACGCTGTCCGTGATCATCCAGGTCGTCTCGTTCAAGACGCGCGGCAAGCGGGTGTTCCGGATGGCTCCGATTCATCACCATTTCGAATTGCAAGGCTGGAAGGAAAACCAGGTCGTGGTGCGGTTCTGGATCATCACGATGCTGCTGGTCCTGTTCGGTCTTTCCACGTTGAAGCTGCGCTGAACATGGCCTTAACTGATCGCAACGCTGTGGTGCTCGGACTCGGGTTGACCGGGTTGTCGCTGGCACGCTTCCTGGTGCGCGAGGGAGCGCGTGTTCGCGTTGCCGATACGCGCGAGCAGCCGCCGTTTTGCGCTGAGCTGCAGGCTGCGTTGCCGGCGGTGCCGATTGTCGCCGGCCCGATCACCGACGTCACGCTGGCGGGTGCGGATCTGATTGCCATCAGCCCGGGTGTGCGCCGTGATCTGCCGGCCATCACGGCCGCGGTGGCGCGCGGTGTCGAACTGGTCGGCGACATCGAACTGTTCGCCAGAGCCTTGCCGCCGGAGCAGAAGGTGCTGGCGATCACCGGGTCCAACGGCAAGACCACCGTGACCGCGCTGACCGGAGCTCTGTGCCGCGCCGCCGGATTGACCACGGTCGTCGCCGGCAATATCGGCGATGCGGCGCTTGATGTACTCGTACCCCATCTGGACATGGAGCGCGCGCAACCTTGGCCGGACGTGTTCGTCCTCGAATTGTCGAGTTTTCAACTCGAGACCACGACGTCGTTGCAGCCGATTGCCGCGACCGTGCTCAACGTCAGCGAAAATCATCTCGACCGCTACGCGGGTTTCGACGACTACGCGGCAGCGAAGGCCCGCATCTTTGCGGGAAGCGGCGTGCAGGTCATCAACCGCGATGATCTGCTGTCGTCCGGCATGCGCATTCCGGGGCGCACGATCGAATCGTTCGGCAGCAGCGTGCCGTCGGCCGAAGGCGAGTGGGGCCTCGTACGATTCGACGGGGTGACATGGCTGGCGCACGGCGGCGGACTGCTTGTCCCTACCTCCTCGCTGGCGCTGGTCGGCCGCCACAACGCGCTCAATGCTCTGGCCGCACTTGCGCTGACGTCGACCGTTGCGCGCATTGATCGCCGCGTTCTGGATGCGCTCAAGGCCTTCGAGGGATTGCCGCACCGGATGCAGCGAGTAGCCGAGGCCGGTCGCATCGTGTTCATCGACGATTCCAAGGCAACCACCGTGGTTGCCACGCAGGCGGCACTCGATGGCATCGAGCGTCCGGCGGTGCTGATCGCCGGTGGCGACGGCAAAGGACAGGACTTTCGCGCGCTGAAGTCGTCGGTGGATGCGGATTGCCGAGCGGTTTTGTTGATCGGCCGTGACGCACCTTTGCTGGCGGCAGCGCTGGCGGGAACTCCGGCGCATGTGGAGCAGGTGGGCACGTTGGACGTGGCGGTCGATCGCGCGTTTGCGCTCGCCGAACCTGGCGATGCGGTGCTGTTGTCACCGGCGTGCGCCAGTCTCGATCAATTCACCAACTACGTGCAGCGTGGCGAACGTTTTGCCACGCTGGTGCACGCGCGAATCGCGGAGGTGGAGGCCCATGCGTAAGGCGATGACGCTGTCAGGTCCCGCACGTATTCTCGCGACACTGGCACCCGCAGCCGGCGGTCCCGCCGGCGGGCACCGTACCGCAGGTGTTTC
>JBDTTY010000100.1:0-7950 GCA_040007975.1 Betaproteobacteria bacterium
GTCGAGTGCCAGTTTCAATGCGGGCAGCATTTCGGTGCCGCCACGGGCGCTGAGCTTGCCGACAAAGCGCCGCGCCTGATCGAGCGTTGCCGCTTCCACCGGCATCGGCACACTAAACAACGGGATCGAAATCGAATTGAATTCGATCACGTTGAAGCGATCGCCGGCTTGGAGTCGATCGATCGCCATCATCAGGCCTTCGCGTGCCTGGGTCATCGACACGCCTTCCATCGAGCCCGAGGTGTCGATGATGAAGGTGATCTCGCGCGGGGCACGCGGACCGTCCGCGGCGGCTGCGGACGGCGGCATGGCCATCAGCAGCGCGTAGGTCTTGCCACCCTTGGTTTCGGTGAAGAACGCGGCACCCGGGGTGCTGCCCACATCCGGTACCCATGACAGTTCGAAATCCCGGCGGGTCGGAATCGGGCCGTCGGCCAGCGTCAGCCGATAGCGGTGACCCGGCTGCTCTTCAATTTTCATCGGGTGATAGATGCTGGATAGCCGCGACAGTGCGAAGCCGGCGTCCAATTCGATGGTGATGGTGACCGGATTGACGTAACCGAGCTTGGGATCGATCACCGGCGGCGTGACGCGGGCGGCGTCCAGCGCCTGCTGCGTGGCGGCAGACCAACCCAGGCCTGTGGATCCGTCGGCCATCGGCATTCCCGGGATGTAGCGCGGCGTGATCGCCAACGGAAAGCGCAGGCTGAACGAGCCGTTGTCGAAGCGCAGCGTCTCCTGATACTCGATCGCCACGATGATCTCTTCGTTGGGGCCGATGTTGGCCACACTCGTTGTGAACATGTTGGGGCGTTCCTGCTCGACGAGTGTCGACTTGCGGCCTTCGCTCTTGGCATTCTCGTAGGTGCGCCGCGCTTCACCGCGCTCCTTGATCAGGCCTTCGATCACGCGCTCGCCAATCTGCATGTGCAGGTGGTCGACGGCGGCCCGTTCGGGGAGTGGAAACACGTAGACGCCTTCGCACCATTCGCCGGTGGGGTTGGCAAAGCGCTGTTTGACCTGCACGCGTGCTGTCATGCCCGTGATGTCCATGTGGACATCGGTGAAGAGCAGCGGTGCGTTGATCTGGCTGCCTGCGCCATCCTTGAGGTTTAAGCCACCATTGTCGGATGGAGGCACGGCAGCCGCGGCCTGCGTGGATACGATGAACACGGCCAACGCAAGCACGAGGCTCACGAACATGCCTGCCAGCAGGCTGTCGACAATCAGCCGGCCAAGTTCGCGCCACTCGCGGCGCATGACGCCAGTGCCGGTCATCTCATTCACGTTTGCCATCGCCGTTCCCCGTTCCTTCAATCCAGTGCCGGCGGTGAGTGGGTTTCACCGAAGGTGCCCGCCGGCAACGCACCCTCGATGGCATGCATTACGAGCGCGCAATGCGGCGCCCCGCGGCTACAAAGCGGGCGAAGTGGCGATCAAATGTGGCAAACCGGAGGCAAGCACCGGGACGAGTGCGAGCCGTAGGCGAGGCTTCAGCCTCGATGGCGATCGAACGAGGCTGTAGCCTCGCCTACGACAGCGGGCAATCAGACCTGGCACTTGCACCTGCCGGCGGCGATCCGCAACGCGTTCGCAAGTGTCGTGTCTGACCCCACACTATTCGATGCGGTATAGTCGACGCGGTCATGCGTCGCATCGCCATCGTCGAAGATGAACCCACCATTCGCGCCAACTACGCGGAGGCATTGCGTCGGCACGGCTACGACGTGGCTACCTATGCCAATCGCATCGATGCATTGGCGGCATTCCGCACGCGGTTGCCTGATCTGGCGCTGGTCGATATCGGCCTTGGCGACGATATGGACGGCGGTTTTGCGTTGACGCGCGAGCTGCGCGCGATGTCGGCCACCGTGCCGATCCTGTTTCTGTCGGCGCGGGATTCCGATTTCGACATCGTGGCGGGCTTGCGTTTAGGTGCCGACGATTACCTGACCAAGGATGTAAGCCTGCCGCATCTCGCAGCCCGCATCGCGGCGTTGTTTCGACGCAGCGAATTGCTGTCGGCACCACCGGTGTCGGAGGATCTCGTCGAACGCGGCGCGCTCGCGCTCGACGTCAAGCGTCTGACCGCCCATTGGAATGGCCAGAAGGTGGATCTGACGTTGACCGAATTCTGGATGGTGCATGCGATGGCGCGGCATCCCGGGCATGTCAAGGATCGAGACGCACTGATGCGCGACGCCAGCATCGTCGTTGACGACAGCACGATCACGTCGCACATCAAACGCATTCGCCGCAAGTTCCAGGCGCTCGATCCGGCCTTTGATCGCATCGCCACCGTGTACGGAATGGGGTATCGCTGGGGCGAATGAAGACCATGCGCATTGCGCTGTCGATCCGCGCGCAGCTTTTGCTGGTGCTCACGGTGTTTCTCGCGTTGCCGTGGCTCGGGGTCGAATATGTGCGTGAATTGGAACGCGTGCTGCGCGAGGCGCAGGAGCGTACGTTGACCGGCACGGCGCAGGCAGTGGCTACGGCCTTGCACGATCGGCCACGATTGTTTGCCACGCCGCCGGATCCGATCGCTTCGTTTGCCCGCGAACGGTCGGACGTGGCAACCAAGGGCGGCGCCTCGCTGCCGCCGTCGGCTTCGCCGGAAATCGCGCAGATCATCGAAGGGCTGTCGCGCACCACGGCGCGCATCTGGGTCGTCGATCGCGACGGCACGGTGCTTGCACGCGCCGGCACGCTCAAGGCCGAACCGGTGGACACCGTGCCCGCCTCGCCATGGCAGCGGTTCACGCGCGCGACAATCGGCCGACTTTATGCGTTGGTTTTGGAGCAACCCACCAATGATTTTCGGGATGACGCCACCACGGTCGGCGCGCCACGAGGCCGCGACGTCGAAGGGGCTCTGGCGGGCATTCTGACGTCCGATCGCCGCGCGACGTTGGATGGCAAAGCCACGGTGGTCAGCGCCGCACATCCGATTTGGGTTGGCGATCAGGTGCGCGGCGCGGTGATAGCAGAGGAGACCGGCAATGCGGTGCTGGCCGAGAGAAATCGCGCCTTCGAGCGGCTGTTCAACATCGTGCTGGCCGTACTGTTGATCGGGTCGCTCGCGTTGACCAGCTATGCGACGTGGCTATCGTCGCGGATTCGGCGGCTGCGTGATGATGCCGAACGTGCAATCGACGAGCAGGGCCGTATGCGCGCGCCATTGGCGAGTTCCGGTGCGGGCGACGAGATCGGGGACTTGTCGCGCAGCTTTTCGAGCGTGCTGGCGCGGCTGTCCGACTATGCAAGCTATCAGGAAAAAATGGCTTCACGGCTCTCGCATGAATTGCGCACGCCGATCGCCGTGGTGCGCTCGTCACTGGACAATCTTGGCGCGTCGCCACTGCCGGACGATGCCCGCATCTACATGATGCGGGCGCAGGAGGGTCTCGCGCGGCTCACGCAAATCCTCACGCGGATGACCGAAGCGGCGCGACTGGAGCAAAGTCTATCCGACGTTGAGACCGAACGCTTCGACCTCGTGCCGGTGATCACCGGATGCGTCGGCGGCTATCGTCTCGCCTATCCGCAGGCCGTGCTGCAATACGAGTTGCCGACGTTGCCGATCTTCATTCGCGGTGCGCCGGATCTCATTGCGCAGATGTTGGACAAGCTGGTGGCCAACGCCGTGGAATTTGCCGACGGGGCGCCGATCGAGATTCACCTGGATAGCGACGCGGACGATGCATGTCTCGTGGTGGCCAACGAAGGGCCGACGCTGCCGGCAGGTATGCGCGACCAGTTGTTCGAGTCGATGGTGTCGGTGCGATCTGGCGCCGGAACCGACACGCCCCACCTGGGCTTGGGCCTGTTTATCGTGCGGATGATCGCGCAGTTTCATCGCGGTACGGTGCACGCGGAGAATAGAACGGGTGGCAGCGGGGTGGCGGTCACCGTGTTGCTGCCCTTGGCTGGCAACGCGTGACGTACGCGCCCGCGCGACGTTGATCCGGAGTGGTGCGGCAGATCGGCGATAATCGCGGCTCTCCCGCCCATGCTTTGGCATAAACCCTTGCGCCTTCGCCTCGGCGCCGCTCCAATATCCTGTTGACCCACCGATCTGATGCGCTTCCTACCAATCTATTTCGCGTTTGCCGCAGGGTACCTGCTGTCGTATCTCTATCGCACAGTCAACGCGGTCATTTCGCCGGAGCTGGTACGCGACCTGTCACTCGAGCCGTCGTCGCTTGGACTGCTTACCAGTGCGTACTTCCTTGGATTTGCGGCAATGCAGATGCCTGTGGGCATGTTGCTCGATCGGTACGGCCCGCGTCGGGTTGAGCCGGTCTTGTTGAGTATTGCCGCGTGTGGTGCCTTTCTGTTTGCCTATGCCGAGTCGCGCACGGGGCTCGCCGTCGGACGCGCCATCATCGGCGCGGGTTCGGCGGCGTGTCTGATGGCGCCATTGAAGGCAATTGCGACGTGGTATCCGCGTGAACGTCAGGCGTCGTATTCAGGCTGGGTCATGGTGGCCGGCGGCGTCGGTGCGCTGGTGGCCACGGTGCCGCTGGAATTTGCGCTGCGCATTTCCCATTGGCGCGTGGTGTTCGTCGGACTGGGCATCGTGACGCTGCTCGCGGCGTTCGGCATCTGGTGGCGCGTGCCCGATATCCGCGCCGCCGCCGTCAACGAAGGTTGGCGCGTGCAATTTGCCGGTGTGCGTGCCGTGTTCGTGCATCCGCGCTTCTGGTGGATCGCACCGCTCGCCGGTTTCGGCATGGGATCGTTCATGGCGATTCAGGGACTATGGGCGGTGCCGTGGCTGATGGAGGTGGAGCACACCACGCGCGCCAACGCCGCCAATCAATTGTTCGCGATGAATTTTCTGATCATGATGGGCTACGTGGCGCTGGGCTTCAGCGGCACCGCGCTCGCCCGGCGGGGCGTGGAGGCGCGCCATCTGTTTGCCGGCGGTTTCGCGATGAGCGCGGTGATGTTGGTCATCATCTGGACTCAAGTTCCGGGCAGCTACGTCTGGTGGTCACTGTACGGATTGGGTGCGTCCGTCAACGTGCTTGCTTTCACTACGCTCAATGAAGGCTTCGGTCGCGACTTTGCCGGTCGTACCAACACGACGCTCAATTTGCTGATGTTCGGCGGCAGTTTCATTTCGCAGTGGGGCATCGGTGTCGTGGTTGACGCGGCGCGATCGTTCTGGAATCTCGACAATGCGGGCGGTCTGCGCGTGGCATTTGCCATCGTGATGGTCGGCAATATTCTTACGTACATCTGGTTTGTGCGCGGATGGCGGCGGCATGGTGTTGTCGCATACGCGGCGACGCCTGCCTGACGGAACGCCACGGTGCACATCCACATTCTCGGCATCTGCGGCACGTTCATGGGCGGCGTGGCCGCCATTGCGCGCGCAGCAGGCCACACGGTGACCGGCTGCGATGCCAATGTCTATCCGCCGATGTCCACGCAATTGGCCGCGTTGGGCATCGCCTTGACCGAGGGATTCGATCCGGTGCAGCTGCGCGGCGTGGCGCGCGATGCCGATGTGTTTGTCATCGGCAATGTCGTGTCGCGTGGCAATCCGCTGATGGAAGCCATTCTCGATGCGGGGCGACCCTATGTGTCCGGACCGCAATGGCTCTATGAAAACGTGCTGGCCGATCGCTGGGTGCTGGCGGTGGCGGGGACCCATGGCAAGACGACGACGGCGGCGATGGTGGCGGCCATTCTGGACGACGCGGGGATCAACCCCGGCTTCCTGATCGGTGGCGTTCCTCTCGATTTTCCGGTGTCCGCACGACTGACCGATAGCGCATTTTTCGTGATCGAGGCCGATGAGTACGACACGGCATTCTTCGACAAGCGTTCGAAGTTCGTGCACTACCGGCCGCGCACGGTGATCCTCAACAATCTCGAATACGATCACGCGGATATTTTTCCCGATCTGGCTGCGATCGAAACGCAATTCCATCATCTGGTGCGCATGGTGCCGGGGCAGGGCCGAATGATCGTCAACGGCGGAGATCCCAATCTTGCGCGGGTGCTCGCCCGGGGCTGCTGGAGCGAAGTCGAGCGTTTCGGCCTCGCCGAAGTTCCGGGCACCGGCCCGGATTGGACCATCGCCGGCGACGGCACCATTCTTCTGGGTGGCGCGCCGCAAGGGACGCTGCGCTTCGGTCAGGCCGGCCGCCACAATCAATTGAACGCGCTGGCGGCGCTGGCGGCGGCACGCCACGTCGGCGTGCCGGTGACACAAGGTCTTGCGGCGTTGGCAAAATTTCGCGGCGTAAAACGGCGACTCGAAATCGTGGGCGCGGTACGCGAGGTGACCGTCTACGACGATTTTGCGCATCACCCCACGGCCATTGCCGTCACACTCGACGGATTGCGCCGCAAGGTGGGTGGCGCGCGCGTGCTGGCGGTGCTCGAACCGCGATCCAACACGATGAAGATGGGCGCGGTCAAGGATGCGCTGCCCGGCAGTCTTGCCGGCGCCGATCGTGTCTTTTGCTACGCCGCCAATCTCAACTGGGATGTGGCGGGCGCGATGGCGCCACTCGGCAACAAGGTCAGCGTCTTCGAGGATCTCGATGCGCTGGTGGCGAGTGTGGCGGCTGAAGCGCGCGCAGGGGACCACGTTCTCGTGATGAGCAACGGCGGCTTTGGTGGCGTGCACGGCAAGTTGCTGACCCGACTCGCGATGTGAACACGATCGTCTACCTGCACGGCTTTCGATCCTCGCCGGCCAGCGTCAAGGCGGTGCAGTTTCGCGATGCCGTGGCAATGTTGCCGGCAGCTCGTCGACCCCAGCTGCATGTCCCCGACCTGACATTCAGTCCCGCCGCAGCCATGCGCGCGGTGACGAACTGGCTGGTGAGTCATGCCGACTCGACGCACCTGACGTTCGTGGGCAGTTCGCTCGGCGGCTTTTACGCGACGTATCTGGCCGAGCGACTCAGTGCGCGCGCGGTGCTGATCAATCCTGCTGTCAATCCGCACCTAGCACTCGCACCATGGCTTGGCGTGCAAACGAATCTACATACTGGAGCGCCGTTTGAAGTTACCAACGCGCATTTTGACGAGTTGGCGGCATTGCGCGTGACGCGCATCACGCGGCCAGCACGCTATTTTTTGCTCGTTGAAACGGGGGACGAAGTTCTCGACTACCGTGAAGCCGTGGCGTTTTACGGTGGTGGCTATCAGTACTTGCGCGGCGGCGGCGATCACGCGTTTGGTGAATTCGTCACCCAGATTCCGGCAATCCTGCACTTTGCCGGGGTGGGCGACGCACGATGACCACGCGTCGCGTGGACATGGCGGTCATCGGTGGCGGTCTGGTCGGGGCCGCGATCGCCTTTGGCATGCGTTCGCTCGGCGCTCGCTTGGCGGTGCTCGACGAAGGCGATATCGCGTTTCGCGCCTCGCGCGGCAATTTCGGCTTGATCTGGGTGCAGGGCAAGGGATTTGGCATGCCGTCCTATGGCGCATGGACCCAGCGCTCGGCGCGCGCGTGGCCGCAACTCGCCGCGACGTTGCAGCAAATCACCGGGCTCGACGTCGCGCTGCGCCAGTCCGGCGGATTGCACGTCTGCCTGTCGGCGCGGGAACTGCAATCGCGTGCGGACCGGATGGCGGTGTTGCTCGCGCAGCCAGGTTTCGAGCATTTCGATATCGACGTGCTTGATCGCGCCGGCGTCGCGGCGCGGCTGCCCGACATCGGACCGGACGTCGTTGGCGGTACGTGGAGTGCTCTGGATGGCGACTGCAACCCACTGCGCTTGCTGCGCGCACTGCACGCCGCGCTGGCGGATGCGGGCGCCGTACGACAATCCAATTGCGTGATCGACCGGATCGAACCTCGCACCACGGGCTTTGCACTGCATTCGTCGCACGGGGTGTTTGAATGCGATCGCGTGGTGCTCGCGGCGGGACTTGGCAACGCGCGACTCGCGCCGATGGTGGGCTTGAACGCGCCGG
>JBDTTY010000101.1:0-7826 GCA_040007975.1 Betaproteobacteria bacterium
AATTGACTTCCGACGCCGATGTTTGAAATCTCTGCGGTGGTGCGAGAGTGGCGAGTCGCACCACATTTCGGTCGCGGCCCTAAAAGCCGCTCCAACGAAATGCCGTGCGGCTCACCACCCTCGCCGCGAAACAGTTGCGGCACGACGCGGCGACGGCCCAACAATGGGTCTCTTACCCCCTGTTGTTCTGACCCCCCACTGTTACGCCCAGCGACGTGACGGCGCGACGAACAAACAATTGAAGTCTGACTCGGCATGTCCACGTGCTTGACCGCACGAGGCTGAAGCCTCGCCTACGGGAGGTGCGCGATCCCCAAATTGACTGTCCCAGTGGCGACCACGGAACTTGCCAAGTCGCTGCCAGCATTCCAGCGTGCCCTGGCGGTATGGACCGTCGCGGACCTCGGCTTTCTCGGCTGAAGGCACTGCTCGAAAACATACCATCGTCATAAAATTGATGGAAGCGCGCCAGTCTGGCTTGGACTGGAATGTTGGCGGTGCTCCGGCCAGCCGGAATCGCTAATTTACGACCGTCGGTCACCCAGAAGCGAACAATCCAGATGTCATGAATGTGTCCTATATGACATATGGCAGTATGACATTGGCGAATCAGTAGTGAATAAAAACAATAGGTTATATTATTTTGTTAACATGGCATGCGCATAAAAGTCACGTTCATCTTGCCGTTCGTCGACTGATAGACAAAAGTTGCTTGTAAATAAAAAATGAATAGCGAATAATCCGGCCACAGGGGAGCGCTCCGTCCAGATACCTTCACGGAACTTTGTGAAACGTAAATGGCAAATGATCAGACGGGCGTGCCATTAACCAGATCCATCGACCAAGGTTTGGAGGCCGGTGATGCGGGGCGTAATGAAAATGGCAAATGAAATGGCACCGCGGGCTCGCGGATGGCGTAATCAGGCGATCGCAGTGGTCGCCCTCGCAGCGGCTCTTTGTGCCGGTTGGGCGCAAGCGGCACTGACCGAGGTCTACCGCTTCTATCACTTAGATGCCGGTCGGCACTTCTATACGGCCAGCGCCACCGAGCGCGATGCCGTGCTCGCCAATTACCCGCGCTTTGCCTATGAAGGCGTCGCGTTCTTTGCGTACCCCACGCAGGATCCGGGCACGATCCCCGTCTACCGGTTCTACAACACCGGCAACGGCAGCCACGTTTACACGGCGTCGGAATCGGAAAAGGCATCGATTCAGGCCAACCTTCCGATTTATGCGTACGAAGGTGTCGTGTTCTACGCGGAAGCCAGCGCCGCCAGCGGCGCGATGCCGCTTTATCGGCTCTACAACTCGAAGCTCGGTACGCACTTTTTCACGACCAGCGGCGCGGAGGCCACCACGGCCGTAGCGACGTGGCCCTGGTTTGCCAATGAAGGTCCGGTGTTTTTCGTGCGTCCGGGTCCGGGTCAGCCGGGCAGCGGCGCCAACATCGCGCCGAGCGCCAGCCTTTCTGTCGCCACGACGCAAGTCAATGTCGGTGAAACCGTCAACCTGTCGGCCACGGCCGCGGACCCTGACGGCACGGTGTCCAAGGTCGACTACTTCGTCGGCTCGACCAAGATCGGGACGACGACCGCTGCGCCGCACGCCATGTCCTACGTTGCCACGGCCGCGGGCACGCTGATATTCAGTGCCGTCGCTACCGACAACGCCGGACTTTCCGGCGCATCCAATAACGTGATGGTTGCGGTCGTGCTGCCGGGCATCGGCTTTCCGATGCCCGTGCCACCAGCGTCGAACACGCCGCCCACCGTTTCAATGACGACCTCTGCGACGTCGGTTGCGGTTGGGACGGCGTTGACGCTGACCGCCAATGCCAGTGACGCTGATGGCAGCGTTTCGCGGGTGATGTTCTACAACGGTCCGACGCAAATTGCGCAGGATTTCAGCGCGCCCTTTACGACGACGTACACGCCTGCTGCTGCCGGCACGTACATGTTCAGCGCCGTCGCCGTCGACAACCAGAATGCGCAATCCTCGTCCAACACGATCATGGTCACGGTCACGGCAGGGGCCCCTGGCGGCCCCAACACGCCGCCGACGGTGTCGCTCGTCACGTCCACCACGAACATGTCGGTGGGCGGCACTGCATTGTTGACAGCTTCCGCGGCAGACGCGGACGGTACGGTCACCAAGGTCGAGTTCTACGAAGGGTCCAATCTCATCGGCACGACGACGACCTCGCCGTTCACCAGCACGTTCTCGCCGATCGCCAAGGGCAACTACGCGTTCAAGTCAATCGCGACCGACAACAGGGGCGCGACGACAACTTCTAACACGGTCACGATCTTTGTGTCCTCCACGGGAGGTGGCAACAATCCTCCAACGGTGTCGTTGGCGGCATCGCCGACGACGATTTCAGCCGGTGTGGTGTCGGTATTGACGGCCACGGCTGCGGATTCGGACGGCACGGTCTCCAAGGTCCTGTTTTTCGACGGCGCGTCGCTGTTGGGACAGACGACCAGCCCGCCGTTCAAGTTCAACTTCTCATCCAGCGCTGTGGGTCCGCATCAGCTTACGGCCATTGCCTACGACGACAAGAACGCCACGGCCACGTCGAACACGATCACCGTTAGTGTGGCTGCCAGCGCCAACAAGCCGCCGACAGTGTCGCTTGCCGCCTCCGCTGCGAGCGTGGTCACGGGCGTCGTCTCGACGTTGACGGCCACAGCGGCGGACGCCGACGGTACGATTTCCAAGGTCGTGTTCTACAACGGCGCGACGATGCTCGGCCAGGTCACCACCGCGCCGTACACCTACGCGTTCCAGTCGAGCATCGTCGGTACCTATACGCTGACGGCCGTGGCATTCGACAACGTGAATGCCCAAACGACGTCAAATGCGGTCACGGTCGCCGTGACGGCCGGTGGCGGCGGACTCAACAAGCCGCCGACGGTTACGCTGGCGGCATCGGCCACGGCGGTGACGGTAGGCACGTCCACCACGTTGACGGCAGCGGCCGCTGACTCGGATGGCACGATCGCAAGCGTTGTGTTCATGAACGGCACCACAGTGCTGGCCACGGACGCGATGTCGCCGTACACGTATCTATTCACGCCGACGGTCGCCGGTACGACGTCGATCACGGCTGTTGCGACAGACAACCTGGGCGCCAAGACCACGTCCAATGCGGTGTCGATCGTTGCCAGCACCGGTACGGTGGCGACGGGGCAACCGCGGATCACGCTGGGTGTATCGAGCACGCTGGTGACGGCGCCGACCACGGTCACGTTGACCGGGACGGCGACTGCTACTGCAACAGGCGCCACCGTTGCCAAGGTTTCGTTCTACATGAACGGTGCCAAGCTCGCGGACGTCGCCACGTCGCCGTACACGTTTGTGGCATCGATTCCCTCCGCTGGCACGTACAACGTCCAGGCTCAGGTCACGGACTCGCTCGGCAACGTGGTCAGCACGCTGTTGCAAACAGTAACTGCGGCGGTGCCGTCGACGATCAACACGACGAGCGCCGATATTTGGCGGCTGTTGAACCAGGCCACTTTCGGCGCAACGCAAGCCGAAGCCGCGCGTGTCAATTCGCTAGGAATCTCGGGATGGATCAATGACCAGCTGACCAAGCCGATCTCGGGCTATCCCGACACGAAGTACAACAAGATTCAGTTGAATTCGTCGACCGATTGCACGAACACGATGCCCGGCGGCGGCGCATACCCGGCTGATTCGCCGGAGGCGCTGTGCTTCCGCGACCAGCTGTCGCTCGCGGGCGTGCAACGCGACTTCTTCACCAACGCGGTCAGTGGTTCCGATCAGTTGCGGCAGCGCGTGGCCTGGGCCCTGTCGCAGATTCTGGTGACATCGGCGAATGAACCGGATCTGTCCTTTGCCCACGTGATGTCGCGCTACCAGAACCTCATGTTCCAGGAGGCTTTCGGCAACTACGAGACGTTGCTGCTCAAGGTCACGTACAACGCGGCGATGGGCAATTACCTCGATGCCGTCAACAACGATCGGCCGAGCGGCACCAAGGTGCCCAACGAGAATTACGCACGCGAAGTGCTGCAGCTGTTCACCATCGGTCTGTCGGAACTCAACAACGACGGCACGCCGATCCTGGACGCGCAGGGCGTACCCAAGCAGACGTACAGCGAGGCGGACATCGCATCGTTTGCGCGGGTCTTCACCGGCTATACATACTCGAATGCGTCCAATCCGGCCACGGCCACGGCCAAGACCAATACGCGCTATTACGGTCTGCCGATGATTCCGTATCCGACGACCACCACGGTCGGCCACGATCCGGACATCAAGGTGCTGTTGAATGGCACGACGCTAGTGGCAGGGCAAACGGGCAAGCAGGACATGGATGCCGCCGTACGCAATGCGTTCATGCATCCGAACACCGGGCCGTTCGTCAGCAAGCAGTTGATCCAGCGTCTCGTCACCGGTAACCCGTCGAGCGCCTACGTCGATCGCATCGCCAAAGTGTTCAACAACAACGGCTCAGGCGTGCGGGGTGACCTGGCGGCCGTGGTCAAGGCGATCCTGCTGGATTCCGAGGCACGCGGCGGTGTCAAGACGGCCAGTGACTTCGGTCAGTTGAAGGAGCCGGTGCTGATGGTCACCAACCTGATCCGCGCACTGTCCGGAGTTACGGACGGTAACGGTCTCGAAGGTCAGACGAGCAACCTGGGCCAACGGCCGTACTACTCGCCGACGGTGTTCAACTACTTCCCGCCGGACGCAACGATTCCGGGCACGATGGTCCTGGGACCGGAGTTTGCAATCCACACCACCAATTCGGCCGTGTTCCGGTTGAACCTCGTGTACAACCTGGTCTATGCCCAGATTCTGGGGGTGAATACTTCGATTCCAGCGGCGTCAGGGACCAGGCTCTATCTCGCGCAGTTCGAGGCCCTGGCCGACACTCCGGCAGCGATGGTGTCGCAGATCAACAAAGTACTTGCCGGCGGCCAGTTCCCGGCCGCGGAAGAAGCCACGATCGTGACGGCGGTGAATGCTGTCACGATCTCGGCAACCCCCACGGCAGCAGAACGGACGGCCCGAGCGAGAATGGCCGTCTACCTGATGGCTTCGTCCTACGACTACCAGGTGCAGCGCTAACATGAATAACAATCGCCGGAAGTTTCTCACCTCCACGGGCGCGCTGACTGCTAGCGCACTTGCGGCCAATCTTGGCACCTGGGGCGTCGAAAGCGCCAACGCGCAAGCGGCCTCCGGGTACAAGGCCATCGTGTGCGTGTTTCTGTTCGGGGGCAGCGACTCGAACAACATGATCATTCCGTACACGGACTACGCCGCTTACTCGGCGGTGCGAACGGCAGCGTCGGCAGTGGGCATCCCGCAGTCGAGCCTGCTGCAGTTCAATGCGCCCTCGGCCGGCAAGCTGTACGGCTTTCACCCGAGCATGTCGTCGGTCGCCCCGGTGTACACCGCGGGCAAGCTGGCCGTCATCGCTAACTCGGGGACGCTGATAGCGCCGCTGACCAAGGCCCAGTACGCAGCGGGTACCAATCGACCGCCCAACCTGTTCTCGCATTCCGATCAGACCAACATGTGGCAAGGCCTGCTGCAGGGCACCCCGTCGCGTTCGGGTTGGGGTGGCCGCATGGCGGACAAGCTGATTGCCGCGAATACGGGGCAGCTCGTTCCCAGTGCCATTTCCGTGACCGGTTCGCAAATTTTCACGGCTGGCAATGTGACGACTCCGCTGGTCGTTCCGCAAAACGGCATCGTGAATGTGGCGGGGCAGGGGACCAACGCTGATCAAGTTGCGCGCTTCAATGCCGTGCAGGCGTTGTTGAAGACCGCGGACCCAAGCAGTGCGGTGGTCAAAACGGCAGCCAGTGTGCTGGACAGAGCGCTCTTGTCCAACGCCACGGCCAATCCGCTGCTCAATACGACATCGGCCAACATCACCACGGCGTTCACGGTTGGCGGCACCTTGCTCAACACCGGCATCGCGCAGCAGTTGCGGCAGGTGGCACGGCTGATCGACGGTCGTGCCGCGACGGGTGTCAAACGCCAGTTCTTCTTTGTGGGAGTGGGTGGCTACGACACGCATTCGGCGACCGTCACCAACCAGACCAATCTCTTCAATCAGTTGTTCCCGGCCATGAAGGCGTTCTACGACTATACGGCGCTTGCTGGTGTTGCCAACGATGTGGTGCAGGTCACGATGTCCGACTTCAACCGCACGTTTATCGGCAACGCCAATCAGGGCGTCGATCACGCGTGGGGCGGCCATCAGCTCGTGATGGGCGGCAGCGTGAAGGGTGGCGACATGTATGGCTCCTTCACCGACCTCGCAATCAAGGGCGCGCAAGATTCCGGTGGCAATGGCGCGTGGATTCCCGGCATCTCGGTCGATCAGATCGGTGGCACGTTGGGCACGTGGCTCGGCATGCCGGGTAGCGACATTGCGCAAGTGTTTCCGAACCTCGCCAACTTTTCGAACAAGAATCTGGGTTTCATGGGTTGACGCGTTGCGTCGCCTGCACGTTACTGATCCTCCCAACGCCGAGCCGCCTGCGCCACGCGCAGCCGGTTCGGCATTTTTTTGACGATGCCGTCGCTAACGTCGCCTTTAACGGTAGGCGAGGCTTCAGCCTCGCGGGAAGATCACCGAGGCTGAAGCCCCGGCTACGGGACTGGTCGCCGGTCACCGCGGCTGAAGCCCCGGCTACATGAATCAGCGCCGATTGGGTGCATTCACGCCATTTGCGCGGCATGTCGTGCGATCAACGCGTTAGCTAGCGCCTGCAACATGTCGGGCACCACGGGCTTGGGAAGCAACGTCAATCCTGCAGCGCGGGCCATGAAGTCGGCTTCGGGACTGGTGTCACCCGAGATGAGCAGTCCCGGGATCCACACTTCCAGCGCGTCACGCAATCGCTGCACTGCAACTGCACCATCCCGGCCATCGGCGAGGCGCAAATCCGCGACGATCAAATCCGGGTAGCGTTCGCGTTCGCCCACGCGCGCAAGCAAGGTCGCAGAGTCACCTGCCGCGATTACCTCGGCACCCCACGTTTCGAACAGGACCTGCATTGCATCCAGCGCCGCGGCATCATCGTCGATCACGGCGATCACACTGCCGGCAAGCGCGCTGGCGCGGCTCGTGCGGGCGGCACGCGGTGGTCCGTCGGTGGCCGGCATCCGGCGCACGGGTGCCACGGCTGCAGCCGCAGCGATGACGCGAAAACGCGAGCCATGGCCCACGCGCGACACGACGACCACATCATGGCGCAGCAGCACGGCGAGACGCCGCACGATGGCGAGGCCCAATCCCATGCCGCCATGCACGCAGGTGCTGGCCGAGCGGACCTGATAGAACTCATCGAAGATTCGTGCGCGATCGGACGGGGCGATACCGATTCCAGTGTCCACGATTTCAATCGCGATCGAATCACCGCAACGACGTGCGGCAAGCAGGACGCCGCCACGATCCGTGTAACGGATGGCGTTGCACGCCAGATTGCGCACGATGCGCTCGAGCAGCGCCGGATCGCTGGTGACAGCGAGCGTTGTCGCACGCACGCGCAATGTAAGTCCGCGCTGGATTGCCTGCGGTTGCAACTCCGCCAGGATCTTGGCGAACAATGGTGCCAATGCCACGCGGCTCATCGTGGGCGCAAATCCGCCCACTTCGAGGCGCGACAAGTCGAGCAGTTGCTCGAATTGACCCTCCAGCGCGGTTACGGCTCCTTGCACGCTGCGCACCAGCGGACGCAATTCGGTGTCGTTGGCGCGCACCGCCAACGCTGCCGTGTAAAGACCAAGCGCGTGCAACGGTTGGCGCAGGTCGTGGCTGGCTGCTGCGAGAAGCT
>JBDTTY010000102.1:0-7776 GCA_040007975.1 Betaproteobacteria bacterium
CAGCAGTGGTACCGGTGCGCCAGTTTCCCAAGACCACCAGTGGCAAGATTCAGCGGTTCGCTCTGGCGCGCGATTTCGAAGCGGGTCGTTTCGCCGACGTGATGCGATCGCTTGCCGCAGTTGAAGCAGCAAGTGGCGATGGCGGCGAATCGGCCACCGGTGAACTCGAGCAGACGTTGCTGGCGATCTGCCAGGCGGCGCTGCCTGGGCGCAAACTTGGCGCTGAAGACAATCTTTTCGAACTGGGAACCGGTTCGCTTACGCTTGCGCAGATTTACGAAAAGGTCGAAGCGATGTATCCGGGCTACCTCGAAGTCACTGATTTCTTCGAGTACCCCACCGTGCGATCGATGGCGGTCTTCCTCGCCCAGCGACTGACCGAACCGCGCGACTGAACGCGACAACGCGGCGCGTTTACTGCGCGTACAGCGGTTTCTTGTACTTCCATTTGCGGTTGATCCACAGCCAGTCGGCCGGACTGCGACGAATCTCGGCCTCGAGATGGCGCGCGTACCGCTCGACGATTTCCGGCCCGGAATCACGCGCGTAAGGTGGCTCCGCCAGCAATTGCAATTCGACGCTGTAGCGGCCGACTCCTTCACGTCGCATCGCGACGTAGATCACCGGCGCCTTTAGAATGCGCGCGATCTTGTCAGCACCAACAAAGAACGCCGTGTCCTGGTTGAGAAAGTGTGTCCAGTGCTTCTCTTCGTTGTGCTTCGGCGTGTGGTCGGCCACCAGTGCATAGGCGCGCGCCTCCGCGCGCCGCTTCATCACTTCGAACATGATGCTGTGCTGCGGAATCGGATTGCCGCCAAAGCGGCTGCGGGACGCGACCAGAAAAGTATCGACGCTGGGCACCCGCTGTGGCTTGTAGACGGCATCGATCGGCACTTTCAACACCGCTCCCGCCGTCAGCAGCAACCACTCCCAATTGCAGAAGTGCGCAGCGAGCAACACCACCGATTGCCCGCGCGATGTGTACTGCGTAATGAGTTCGGGGTTGACGTAGCGCACCCGCGCCGACAACGCTTCCGCACTGGCCGTATAGCCCCACAGTGCTTCGCCCAGCGTGCGGCCCAGATTGCGGTACGATTGCTGGAGAATCCGTTCGCGGTCGGCGTCACTCTTTTCTGGAAATGCGTTGGCAAGATTGGTGCCCGCAAGGCGTCGACGCCAGCGCAGGATCCGATACACAACCAGGTAGGCAACGTAGCCAAACGCATCCAGCAAACGGGGCGGCCAGCGCGAGATCAACCCCATGACCGGGCCCAATACATCAAACCAATGGGTGCGTGGTCGGACAACCATGATGATCAGTAGCGTGGAGAATGCGCGATGATGCTAGATGCGCACGCCGCAGATGTGCCGCGCGACACCGGTATGACGACGCAGCCAACGCAACTGCCGTCGCCGGGCGATGGTATTGACGTCTATTTCTTCGATCTCGCGCGCAGCGCTGACGAGCTCGCGGTACTGCGCGTGACGCTGTCGCCCGGCGAACAAATGCGCGCCGACCGTTTCGGCATGCCGTCGCTGCGCGATCGCTATATCGCCGGACGTGCGACCCTGCGCCAGATTCTCGGGGCGCGACTTGGCATGCCGCCCGAGCAAATCGATATTCGGCGGGGCCACCGTGGAAGGCCCCACGTCGTATCGGCGGTCAACGTCGACTTCAATGTTTCGCACACCGGCGGCACGGCGCTGATCGGCTTGACGTCGCAGGGCCGCATCGGTGTCGATATCGAACACGAGGGGCGCACGCTGAACGTCGACGGCGTGGCGCGCAAATTCATGGCTCCGCATGAACAAGCCATGCTGGCGGGTCTCGAGTTTGACCATCGCCGTCGAACATTGCTGCGGCTGTGGACGTGCAAGGAGGCGATGAGCAAGGCCACCGGAGATGCACTGTCCGCGCCGTTTCGACGCATGGAAGTCACGCTGGACGACACCAGTGCTCACGTGCGCGATGGACCGTCCCCGTACACGCCCGACGCCTGGACCCTGCACACGATCCGCGCACCGGGCGATCATCTCGCCACGATCGCACTCTGGCAGGAGCTGTGACATCGTCACGTCAGCGCGCCGGCATAGCCTGCGAATACGTGTCGTCCCCCGGCGCAGGTTTGGCGTACTTCCACTTCTTCTGCAGCCATAGCCAATCCGCTGGACTTTCGATGATTGACCGTTCGAGCTTGCGCGCGTAATTCTCGACGATCAGCGCATCATCCAATTCTTCATAGGGCGGTTCCGCGAGCACTTCGAGCCTGACCGTGTAATGGCCGCGTCGCGTGCGCTTCATCGACACGAAATACACCGGTGCTTCGAGGTACTTGGCCACCTTGCCGGCGCCAACGAAAAACGCGGTGTCCTGACGCAGAAAGCGGGTCCAATGCTTGGGATCCTGCCGGCGCGGCGTCTGGTCGGCGATCAGCGCATACGCGCGTGGATGGTCGGGATTGTGGCTCAGCAGCTCGTAGATGAATTCCTTGCGCGGAATCAGCTTGCCGCCGAAACGGCAGCGCACGTCGCGCAGAAACGCATCCAGCGCGGCGATGCGCTGCGGCTGGTAGACAACATCGATCGGAATGGCAAAATGCACACCGGCTGCGAGCAGCAACCATTCCCAATTGCCGTGATGCGCTGCCAACAGCAGCAGCGTCTGCTTGCGATCGATGGCCCGCTGAATCAGCTCCGGGTCTTCGATGGTCACACGCGCCTTGATCGCCTCGGGACTGGCGCCAAAGCCCCAGAACGACTCGACCACGGCATCGGCCAGATTGCTGTACGACCGCCTGAGAATCGTGGCGCGTTCCTTCGGTGACATGTCGGGGAATGCATTGGCAATGTCGTCCTTGGCGCGGTCACGACGCCAACGCATGATGTAAAAAACGAAAAAGTACGCGATGAAGCCAACGCCATACATGATCGGCAGTGGCACGTGCGTCAGTGCTTTGAGCAACGTACGCACGAATCAGCCCACTGCCGCAATGAGTTCGGCTGGCGCCTGGACCAACTCGATCAACACGCCTTCGCCGCCGATCGGGTGATCGCCGTTGCCGCGCGGGTGGATGAAGGTCACCTCGTGACCTGCCGCCCCGGTGCGGATGCCACCGGGTGCAAAGCGCACGCCCTGCGCATCGAGCCATGTGACGGCGGCATGCAGGTCATCAACCCACAACCCGATGTGGTTGAGCGGCGGGATGTGCACAGCGGGCTTGGCCGCGGCATCCAGCGGCTGCATCAGGTCGATCTCGCAGCGCGCGATGCCGGTGCCCACCGACGCAATGTCCTCGTCGACGTTTTCGCGCACGCTCGTGAATTGCCCTGTGACCGTCACCCCGAGACAATCGACCCAAAGCCGACGCAATCGTGACTTGTCCTCGTTGCCGATGGCAATCTGTTGCACCCCAAGGATACGAAATGGCCGATGGCTCATACGAAACGCAAGACCGGTTGGTCCACGGCGAGACTTTCGCCGCACTTGGCGAGCAATTCGGCCACCGTTCCATCGCGCTCGGCGACCAGCACGTTCTGCATCTTCATCGCTTCGATCACGACCAGACGTTCGCCGATCTTGACGTCCTGTCCTACCTTCACTGCGACTTCGGTCAACAGCCCCGGCATCGGCGACAGCAGAATTCGCGTTCGGTCTGGCGCCATCTTGTGGGGCATCAACGCCAGCAGCACAGCCGCACGTGCCGGCAGCACCGTGAGGTCGCGCTGCGTGCCCATATGCGTCAGCCGATACTTGAGTCCTGGGCGCTCCACCTGCATTGCAAACGGTAGGCCATTGCAGGTGCCGCGCATCAGGATCTGACCGAAACGCAAGTCGTGCCTGATCGCAAAGTCGTCGCGGCCGATGCGGACGTCGCAGCCACCTTGCACCGTGCGTGCATGCACCGTGACGGGGTCCCCCATGCCGAGGACGACATAATCTTCGCCAACGTGGATTTCGTGCCCTGCGACCTGCCCTTCAATCTTCGCCGCCCGGTCACGATAGGCACGATGCACAGCGGCCGCCACCGCCACCAACAATGCGGGATCATCGGACGGCACATCTTCGTCGCGAAAGCCGTGCGGAAATTCTTCAGGGATGAACGCGGTCGTAAGGCGCCCCTCCGCAAAACGTGGATGACGCAGCAGTGCCGACTGAAACATCAGGTTGGAGGCAACGCCGCGAATCACGAACGTGTTCAGCGCCTGTTGCATCGCGATGATCGCCTCGCCGCGCGTGGGCGCGTGCGTGATCAGTTTCGCGATCATCGAATCGTAGTACATCGAGATTTCGCCGCCCTCGTAGACACCGGTATCCACGCGCACCTGACCGGGAACGTCGGCCGGTGGTTGATAGCGCACCAGACGCCCGATCGACGGCAGGAAGCCGCGGAGCGGATTTTCCGCATTGATACGGCATTCGATGGCCCAACCGTCACGCCGAATGTCGGATTGCGCAAAGGGTAGGTTTTCGCCGGCAGCCACACGAATCATCCACTCGACCAGATCGAGACCCGTAATCATTTCCGTGACCGGATGCTCGACCTGCAGTCGCGTATTCATTTCGAGAAAGTAGAAACTACGGTCACGACCGACGACAAATTCAACCGTGCCCGCTGACTGATAGTTGACCGCCCTGGCCAGTGCCACGGCTTGCGTCCCCATCGCGTGGCGTGTCGCGTCGTCGAGAAATGGCGAAGGTGCCTCCTCGACCACCTTCTGGTGGCGGCGCTGGATCGAACACTCTCGCTCCCACAGGTAGACGATATTGCCGTGGGCATCGCCCAGCAGTTGAATCTCGATGTGGCGCGGCTCCTCGATGTACTTCTCGATGAAGATACGATCGTCGCCAAAACTTGCCTTCGCTTCCACACGACACGCCTCGAAGCCCTCGCGGGCCTCCTTGTCGTTGGCGGCGACGCGCAGCCCTTTGCCGCCACCACCCGCCGACGCCTTGATCATCACCGGATAGCCGACTTCCCGCGCAATCCGCACGGCGTCCGTCGCGTTGGCGATCACATCGGTGTAGCCGGGGATCGTGCTGACGTTGGCCTTTGCCGCCAGCTTCTTCGACGCGATCTTGTCGCCCATCGCGGCGATCGACGGCGCCTTGGGACCGATGAAGACGATGCCGGCGGCTTCGACATCGCGCGCAAACGCCTCGTTTTCCGACAGGAAGCCGTAGCCGGGGTGCACCGCTTGCGCGCCGGTGGCACGACAGGCGTCGATGATCAGGTCGCCGCGCAAATACGATTCACGCGAGGGTGCCGGCCCGAGATACACCGCCTCGTCGGCAAGCTCGACATGACGCGCGTCGCGGTCCGCATCGGAATATACGGCGACGGTGGCGATGCCCATTCTGCGGGCCGTTGCGATCACACGGCAGGCAATTTCACCGCGATTGGCAATCAGGATTTTCTTGAACATAAGGGGTGGCATCACTTTACAGCGGAATGTTGCCGTGCTTGCGCCACGGATTTTTCAGGTCCTTGCCGCGCAGCATCGCGAGGCTGCGACAGATGCGCTTGCGCGTTTCGTGCGGCATGATCACATCGTCGATAAATCCGCGCCGCCCGGCAATGAATGGATTGGCGAATTTTTCCCGGTATTCGCGCTCGCGCTCGGCCAGCTTGGCCGGATCATTCTTCTCGTTGCGGAAGATGATCTCCACGGCACCCTTGGGGCCCATCACCGCAATTTCGGCGGATGGCCACGCGAAATTGACATCGCCGCGCAGATGTTTCGAACTCATCACGTCATAGGCTCCACCGTAAGCCTTGCGCGTGATCACTGTGACCTTGGGCACCGTGCATTCCGCGTACGCATACAGCAGTTTGGCGCCGTGTTTGATGATGCCGCCATATTCCTGCGCCGTTCCCGGCATGAAACCCGGCACATCCACCAGCGTGAGCACCGGAATGCCGAACGCATCGCAGAATCGAACGAAGCGCGCCGCCTTGATCGCGCTGCGAATATCGAGGCATCCCGCCAGCACCAGTGGCTGATTGGCCACGATGCCCACCGGCGCACCTTCCATTCGCCCGAAGCCGATGACGATGTTCTTGGCGTAGTCGGGCTGCAATTCGAAGAATTCGCCGTCGTCGACCGTCTTGCTGATCAGCTCCTTCATGTCGTAGGGCTTGTTCGGATTGTCCGGCACCAGCGTGTCGAGCGACATCTCGAGCCGGTCAGCCGGATCGTCGCTGGCGCGCAACGGCGGCGCATCGCGATTGTTGAGCGGCAGATAGTTGAAGAAGCGCCGCAGCATCAGCAGCGCCTCGACGTCGGAATCGAAGGCGAGATCCGCCACACCCGAGCGCGTCGTGTGCGTCAGTGCGCCACCCAACTCCTCCGCCGTCACTTCCTCGTGTGTGACCGTCTTGACGACCTCCGGCCCGGTAACGAACATGTACGACGAATCCTTCACCATGAAGATGAAGTCGGTCATTGCCGGCGAATACACGGCCCCACCGGCGCACGGTCCCATGATCAACGAAATCTGCGGCACGACCCCGGAGGCGAGTACATTGCGCTGAAATACTTCCGCGTAGCCACCAAGCGACGCCACGCCGTCCTGAATGCGTGCGCCGCCTGAGTCGTTGAGACCGATCACCGGTGCACCGACTTTCATCGCCTGGTCCATCACCTTGCAGATCTTCTCGGCATGCGCCTCGGACAACGAGCCGCCAAACACGGTGAAGTCCTGCGAGAACACGAATACGAGCCGACCATTGATCATGCCGTATCCCGTCACGACACCGTCGCCCGGGATCTTTTCCTTTTCCATGCCGAAATCGTGCGAACGATGCTCGACAAACATGTCCCATTCTTCGAACGAACCTTCGTCGAGCAAAAGTTCGAGTCGCTCGCGCGCCGTGAGCTTGCCCTTGGCGTGCTGGGCCGCGATGCGCTTCTCGCCGCCGCCCAACTGCGCTTCAGCGCGCATGGCGTTAAGCTGCCGGATGATGTCGTGCACGAGTGATTTTCCTTTCAGTGGCCGTCGAGCAGGCGGCGCGCGGCGGCGGCGGGAGTCAATGTTCCCGCCGTCACTTCGGCAAGCACGTCGGCCAACACCGCCCGCACGTTCGTATCGTTGCGAAAACGCGCACGCAACTCGGCGTCGAGCAAATGCCATGTCCAGGTCAGCGCTTGGCGCTGGCGCTTGGCGGCAAGGTCACCGGACGCAGCCAGCGCTTCGCGACACTGCAACACTGTCGTCCAGAATGCATCGACGCCTTCTCGATGCAAGGCGCTCACACCCAATACAGGCGTGCGCCAGTGCGCTGACACCGGACGCAGCAACGGCAACGCGCCGGCCATTTGGCCCATCGCGCGTTCGGCTGCCGCGGGATCGAGATCGCGCTTGTTGTAGACGATGATGTCGGCGAGTTCGATGATGCCCTTCTTGATGGCCTGCAGATCGTCACCGGCATTGGGCAGTTGCAGCAGCACGAAGACGTCAGTGAGGTTGGCGACATCCGTTTCGCTTTGCCCGACGCCGACGGTCTCAACGATCACGATATCGAAGCCCGCAGCCTCGACCAGCAGCACCGCTTCGCGCGTATGCGCCGCCACGCCACCTAAGGTGCCGCTAGCCGGCGACGGTCGAATGAAGGCGCGCGCGTCGCGGGACAACAATTCCATCCGGGTCTTGTCGCCCAGAATCGAGCCGCCGGTCACCGCACTGGAGGGATCGACCGCCAACACGGCGACCTTGTGACCATGATCAATCAGGAACAGACCCAGCGCTTCGATGAACGTGGATTTACCGACCCCCGG
>JBDTTY010000103.1:0-7721 GCA_040007975.1 Betaproteobacteria bacterium
CCCGGATGATCACGAGCACCGGACCGAAGACCTCCTCCTGCGCGATGCGCATGTTGTTTTGCACATCGACGAAGATCGTCGGCTTGAAAAAAAGACCATTGGGCCAGCCAGGCACGGATGCCGGTTCGCCGCCGGCTACGAGGCGCGCACCTTCGGCTTTGGCGATCTCGACATAGGACTTGATTTTTTCGAGCTGCGGCCGTGTGGAGATCGGCGCAATCTGCGTCGAGGCTTCCGCCGGATGCCCGAACTTCACGTCCTTGATGAACGCCAGCAAGCGTTCTACAAATTCGTCGTGAATCGTGCTTTGCACCAGCAGGCGCGAACCGGCCACGCAGGTCTGCCCCGAGGCCGCAAAGATTCCGGCTACGGCACCTTTGACCGCCTGATCGAGATCCGCATCATCGAACACGATGTTGGGCGACTTGCCGCCAAGTTCCATCGTGACGCGCTTCATGTGTCGCGCCGCCTTTTCGTTGATGATGCGTCCCGCTTCCGGGCCGCCGGTAAACGCGATGCGATCCACACGCGGATGACTGATCAACGCGTCGCCCACTTCGGCGCCATAACCAGTAACCACGTTGACCACACCCGGCGGGAATCCGGCAGCCTCGACTAGCTTCACGAATTCGAGCAACGACGCCGACGTGAATTCCGACGGTTTCAACACCACCGTGTTGCCGGCCGCCAGTGCGGGCGCCAGTTTGAGACTGGTCAATGGCAACGGCGAATTCCACGGCATGATGCACACGACGACACCCACCGCCTCGTACTTCGTATAGTTGAATACACCGGGCTTGTCGGATGGAATGACGGTGCCTTCCATCTTGTCGGCCAGCCCGCCGTAGTAATAGTAGTAGTTGGACATGTACTTCATCTGCATGTTGAGCTCGGCCAGCAGCTTGCCGTTGTCCTTCATCTCGACACGCGCCAGCCATTGCGCATTGGCCGCGATGAGGTCACCAAGTTTGCGCAACAGCGCACCACGCTGGGACGCCGACATCGCAGGCCACGCACCACCACTGAACGCGCGATGGGCCGCCTGCACGGCCGCGTCCGCATCGGCCGCTCGCCCACGTGGAATCTGCGCCCACACCTCGCCCGACACGGGATCGCTGCTCTCGATGGTTTCACCCTGCTGCGCGGCAACGAACTTCCCGTCGATGTAGAGGCCAAAGTGTCTTCGGCCCGCCGCATCCCGCGGGGTCGGCGCGATGGTGCTGTTGTCGGGATCTAGCGAGAGTGCGGTGATGGTGTCCAAAGAAGCCTCAGGCGACGATTGCACGCCCCGGATCGACGCTCCAAAGTGGCGCGCGAGCCCGTGACGAAATTGGTATTATCATACTATCATCAGTACCAATTGATGTGTATAGTCCGTCCAGTGACCCGATCCCGTTGCCCTTGCCTCGTCTGGCGGTTCGCCGTGCTCGATGCCGGTCCCGCACCGCGAAACTCGACGATCACCCGAAACCTATTTTCTGCCTGCGTAATCCCACGACCCGGAGACTTCGACCATGCACCAATCGAAACTGAAATCCATTGCGATGACCTCGCTAGTGACCGCCGCACTTGTCGGCGCCAATGCCGTCGCGGCCCGCGACCTGATGGTGGTCGGCTTCGGCGGAGGCTTTCAGGACAACGCGCGTACCGCGCTGTTCCAGGGTTACGCCAAGGCCACCAACCAGAAGGTACTTGATGACGTCTACAACGGCGAGATGGCCAAGGTGTATTCGATGGTCAAGGCCGGCGACGTCACGTACGACGTGATCATGGTGGAAGCGCCCGAACTCGTGCGCGGCTGCGAAGACGGCGTCTTCGAAAAGATGGACTGGTCCGTTGTGAAGAAGGACAAGTTCATTCCCGGCGGCACGTCGGTGTGCGGCGCGGGTGCCGTGCTTTGGGGGGTATCGCTGTTCTACGACTCGACCAAGATCAAGGATGGCCCGGATACATATCCGAAGTTGTGGGATTTGAAGACGTTCCCCGGAAAACGCTCGCTGCGCTTCGGCCCCAAGATGACGATGGAAATCGCGTTGATGGCCGATGGTGTCGCCCCGGCCGATGTTTACAAAGTGCTGGCCACCCCCGCCGGCCAGAAACGCGCGTTCGACAAACTCGATCAGATCAAGCCGCAAATCGTCTGGTGGAAGTCGGGCACGCAGCCGGTGCAATTGGTCGGCAGCGGTGAAGTCGCCTATGCGGTCGGTTATACGGGGCGCGTCGTGCGCGCCAACGAAGGCGGCGCCAAATATCCGCTGCTCTGGAAGACATTGCTCTACTCGGTCGACTCGTGGGCTGTGGTCAAAGGCTCGCCCAATGCCAAGGAAGGCATGAAAATGATCGAGTGGATTACCGACTCGAAGCCGCTTCTGGCGCTGGCTGAAACGTGGGCCGTATCGCCGGCGAACGCCGAGGCAGCCGCCAATCCGAAACTGCGCGAAAAAAATCCCGGCATGCTGTCGGCGCACGTGAATGACGGACTCTTCATCAACACGGAATTCTGGGTCGCCAATGGCGACGATCTGGAAGCCAAGTTCAACGCCTGGGCCACCAAGTAGCGAGGTGCGCACGCGACCATGATGACGAGGAACAATTTATTCGCGGGTGCCCTGGTTGCTCCGCTGTTCCTCCTCGTGGTCGCGAGTTTCATCGTTCCGCTGCTGATCACGCTCTACACCGCCGTCAACAATCCCGAGGTTCGCGCAACACTGCCGCATACGACCGCGGCAGTGCGTGCCTGGGATGGCGTGGGGTTGCCCCCGGATGACGCGTTTGCGGCCATCGCCCGCGAACTGGCGGAAGCTCAGGAAGCGCAGGCCATCGGCCAGCTGTCCCGACGACTCAATTTCGAACAAACCGGGTTGCGCGCACTGCTGCTCAAAACAGCACGGGCGAAAGATCGGCTGGGTCCGCCATGGCGCGACACGATGATCGAGCTCGATCCGCGATGGGGCGATCCCGAATTGTGGCAGCTGATCCGCCGCAATACGTCGACGCTGACGCCGCTGTTCATGCTGCGTTCGCTCGATTTCACGATCACGACCGATGGCAGCATCGCGCAGGCGCCGAAGGAGGACACCGTTTTTCGGTCGCTGTTCGTACGGACTTTCGAGATCAGCTTCTGGGTCACCGTGCTGTGCGTGCTGTTGGGCTACCCGGTGGCCTATACGATCTCCACGCTGTCGCAACGTTGGGCCAACATTGCCATGGCACTGGTGCTGGTGCCGTTCTGGACGTCGATTCTGGTACGCACCACCGCGTGGTTCATCCTGCTGCAGCGCGAAGGCCCGGTCAATGCATTGCTGCAGGCGATGCACATCACCGACGCACCGATCACGATGATCTTCACGCGTTTTGCCGTTTACGTTGCGATGGTGCATGTACTGCTGCCATTTGTGATCCTGCCGCTCTACAGCGTGATGAAAGGCATCGACCCCGTCTACATGCGCGCCGCCGCGTCGCTGGGTGCCCCGGTATGGAAGCGCTTTTTGCGCGTCTACCTGCCGATGACAATGCCAGGTGTGACCGCAGGTGCCTTGATGGTCTTCATGCTGGCGGTCGGCTTTTACATCACGCCTGCATTGGTCGGCGGCCCGGATGATCAGATGGTCAGCCACTTCATCGCGTTCTATACCAACAACACGATCAACTGGGGCATGGCCGCTGCACTCGCCACGCTGCTATTACTGGCCACCGGCATTCTGGTTGTGATGGCGCGTCTCATCGTGCCCGGATTTCGCGCAGGAAACCTGAAGCTGTGAGCACCGCCACCGCCACGGAACGCGGTCCCGCGCGCTGGATGCTGCGCACTACGACGATTCTGATCCTGATCTTTCTGATGGCGCCGATCATCGTCGTTTTTCCACTATCGTTCTCGTCCGGTGAGTTGCTGACGTTGCCCACCCCCGGCTATTCGTGGCGCTGGTACGATGATTTTTTCAACAGCAGCAAGTGGCTGTTGGCCACGCGCAACAGTTTTATCGTAGGAATCGCCACCGCAATTATTGCTACGAGCATCGGTACGTTGGCCGCACTCGGTATCTTCCTCGGCAAATTCCGTGGCAAGGCATTGCTGGTTGCATTGATGTCGACACCGATGGTGGTGCCCGTGGTCGTCACCGCGGCGGCCGTCTACTTCGCCTTTTCGCTCGTCGGCCTCAACAACTCACTGGCCGGACTGATCATTGCGCACACGGTGTTGAGCGTGCCTTACGTGTTGATCACCGTGCTGGCGACATTGCAGACCTTCGATCGCAACCTCCTCAAGGCGGCGGCGACACTCGGTGCGCCACCGCACATCGCATTCTTTCGCATCGTGCTGCCGCTGATTGCGCCCGGTGTCGCGACGGGCGCGCTATTTGCGTTTGCCACCTCGTTCGACGAGTTGGTCGTGGCGCTGTTTGTCGCCGGACCCGAGCAATTTACGTTACCCCGGCAAATGTATGCAGGGCTGCGGGAGTTCCTGAGTCCTACCATCGCGGCCGCCGCCGTGCTGCTGATTGTTTGCTCGCTGGTATTGCTCGCAGTCAACGAAACGATTCGCACGCGCGCCGTCGCGCGGTCGGCGCCGCGTGCCGACCCCGCCGAACCGAACTGAACCTGCCCATGTCGCCCAACTTCACCTCATATCCATGCCAATGACCGACGCGATTGTCACGTTCGACAAGGTCACGAAGTCCTACGATGGCACGACCCAGGTCGTGAAGTCGCTCGACCTCGAGCTGCGTCGTGGCGAATTCCTGACGCTGCTTGGCCCCTCCGGGTCCGGCAAGACCACGACGCTGATGATGCTGGCCGGTTTTGAAGAGCCCAGCAGCGGCGTCATCACGCTCGACGGCCGTCGCCTCAACAATGTACCGGCGCATCGGCGCGGCATCGGCATGGTGTTCCAGAACTATGCGCTGTTTCCGCATCTCACGGTCGCCGAGAACCTCGCCTTTCCGTTGCAAATGCACGGCAAGTCCAAATCCGAAATCCCCGGCCTGGTGAAGCGGGCGTTGGACATGGTGCAATTGGGCCATCTTGGGGACCGCAAGCCGGTGCAGCTCTCGGGTGGCCAACAGCAGCGGGTGGCGGTGGCACGCGCGCTGATCTACGAGCCGCAACTCGTGCTGATGGACGAACCTTTGGGTGCACTCGACAAGCAGTTGCGCGAGCAGATGCAGTTGGAGATCAAGCATCTGCACGAAAAACTCGGCGTGACGGTCGTGTACGTCACGCATGACCAATCCGAAGCGCTGACGATGTCGGACCGCATTGCCGTGTTTCATCACGGCGTGATTCAGCAGCTGGCCACCCCGGCAGAACTGTACGAGCGTCCGACCAATGCGTTCGTCGCGTCGTTCATCGGCGAGAACAATCGTCTCGATGGACGCCTCGTCAGTCGCGACGGCGAGCTTTGCCGCGTCCGTATCAGCGAAGGCACCGAAGTCGTGGCCAAGGCCGTCGTCGACCTTCCCATCGACGCCGCCGTGGTGCTGTCGATCCGGCCGGAGCGCGTGATGATCGGTGACGGCGAGCACGGCATGAACCGCTATCACGCGCGACTGGAAGAAGTGATCTACCTCGGTGACCACTGCAAGTTGCGTCTCGCGTTCGGCAACACCGAGTCTTTCATCGCCAAGACCGCTGACACGCAAGCGGCTGGCAAGATGACCCGGGGCGATTCCGTCACCGTGTCCTGGCACCCAGCATCGTGTCTGGCGCTGCCGCCAGCCGACGCCGCATAGTCCCCATCGCTCCGCGACGCTACGGCGTGCGCCCAACGCGCGGATCAGTCGGCGATCAACCGCCGCCGTGCCTCGTCCTGCAACGCCGGCGACACATCCTGCAGCACCAATACGATCACGCCTTCACCCATCGCGTCGGGCAACGACGGCAATGGCACCGGCGGGCTGAACAGACGCATGACCGCATGCAGCGCGTGCGCCTGCCCGTCGTCCATCCGTACCGCGCCCTTCATGCGCAGTAATCGCTCACCGAGCGTGCGCTGCGCCCACTGCACCCACGCGGCGTAGCGTGGCCAGGCAAGGGGCGCGTCGAGTCGGATCGTCGTGGCCGTGATGTCCTGTTCGGCGAGATGGTCGTGGGGATGCTCGTGATCGTGAGCGTGGTCGTGCGTCGCGTTGGAGAGTTCGCGCAATGCCTGCGGTGCGTGCACGTCGACAAAAACGTCGGTCGCCGGAATGTCTCCCGATGATGCGGTAGTCCGCACCGCATAAGGATTGGCCTTCGCCAAGATCGCCATCACGTGAACGATGCCGTCCGCGGCGACATCGCCTTTGGATACGACGATTCGGTCCGCCATTGCGACCTGGCGACGCGCTTCCGGAAATCGGGACAACTGCGCCTCGCCGTGTATCGCATCCACGACCGTGACGATGCTGCCAAGTCGATAGTGACGCGCGATCGCGCCATCGAGTGCAAGCGTGGCGGCGATGGGACCCGGATCGGCCACCCCGGTGGTTTCGATCACCACGCGCGCAAACGCCGGGATCTCGCCACGATGTCGACGAAAATGGAGACTCTCAAGCGTCTCCTGTAGCGAGTTGCCCAGCGCGCAGCACAGACATCCCGAGTCGAGCAGCACGACGTCATCTTCGCTGCCGCGATCGACCAGCAGATGGTCGAGGCCGACATCTCCCAGCTCGTTGATGATCACCGCGGTATCGGCAAATGCAGGCTGATGCAGCAAGCGCGACAACAGCGTCGTCTTGCCGCTGCCCAGGAAGCCGGTGAGCAGGTGGACTGGCAGTGGCATGCACGAACCCTAGTTCATCTCGACGTTGGCCTCTTTGATGACCTTGCCAAGGCGCGGAACCTCCTGCCGATGGTAAGTCGCCATTTCGCTGGCCGGTTTAAACCACACGTCGAAGCCAGCCGATTCCAGCGTCTTGTCGACATCCGGCATTTTTGCAACGCGCGCGATGGCGTCACTCCACTGATTGACGATCGCAGGCGGCAATCCCGCCGGCCCGTAGATGCCGATCGTCGTTTCGAGTCCGAGCACGGGCAAACCGGCTTCCTTGAAGGTCGGCACGCCGGGCAACCGAGGGTCACGCTCGTCATCGGACACGGCGAGGATACGCAGACGCCCGTCTTTCGCGAGATTGGCGACACTGCCATAGGTTGCGGCCATGAAATCGACCTGTCCGCCCATCAAATCGACAAGTGCGGGTGCGCCGCCCTTGTACGGAACATGCACGGCATTGAGATTGAATTTTCGGGTGATGAATTCGCCAATGATGTGCGACGACGCACCGTTACCCACCGAGGCGTAACTCAACGGCTTGGTCTTGCCGGCCTTGAGCAGATCAGCCACCGTCTTGTATGGCGACGATCCCGCGACAACCAGCACGTTCTTCGTGCGTGCCAGCATCGCGATGGGCGTGACATCCTTCACGAGGTCATACGGCAACTTGGGAAACAGTGTGGCGTTGGTGCCATGCGTCTGGCTGTTGCCGATGGTAAGCGTGTAGCCATCGGGAGCCGCAGCAATGCTTTCCCCGGTGCCAATCGTCCCTGACGCACCGGCCTTGTTTTCAACCACGATGGACTTGCCACCCCACATCATGGAAACCTTTTGCGCGACGAGACGGCCGATGATGTCGGTGCTGCCACCCGGCGGAAATGACACGATCAGACGGATCGGCTTTTCCGGGTAGGCTCCTTGTGCCACGGCCGGCGATGGCAACGCGAACGTTCCAAGCGCCAGCGCGACC
>JBDTTY010000104.1:0-7672 GCA_040007975.1 Betaproteobacteria bacterium
GTGGCGTTGCTGGTGGCGCTTGGCGGATGCGCCACCCATTACAACGACGCGAATACCTCCGGTGGCAACAAGGTCGGAGCCCGGATCGTGCAAATCGATGCATTCGCCACACTCAATGGATGCACGTCGACGCTGACCGCCATCGGGCCCCCTACCGTTTTGTGCGATTACTCCGGACCCGGCAGCCTTGCGACGACATCGACGATCGTGTTGCGCGATGTCCCGACAGGCGCGTTCATCGGCTCCGCCCACAGTTCGATGTTGCTGCAGGTGCCGGTCTCGGCATCCAACTTCAACGGCACCTATTCCGGGCCGATCAATGGCGCGCTCAAGATCACCCCCATCACCGCGCCGCTGGCCGCCGACAGTACGCTGACCATTCAAGCCGAGGCGGGGACCAAGCTCCTGATGATCGAGACGCCCGGCGCGCTCGGCACGTTTCGCTTCATTCTGAATTTCACGGAGACCGGCGCGGCTCCGTCACCGCTGCCGCTCAAAGTACTGTTTGTCGGCAAGCTCACTGCCAACGGACGGGACTACTATCCTCCGGTGCTGCCTTGCACGAACAATTTTGCGGCCATCCCGGCGCTGCAGTTGCCCACGCTCAATGCGTATGCGCCGATCGACATGTCGCCGGTGGCCGCCGTCAAGGGCTGCGCCAGCGAGAGTTACAGCTTTGCCGCGGTCCCCACCGTAGACGTGATCGAGTTCTACAACGCGCAGCTCGATCACTATTTCATCACGTGGGGCCCCACCGAGATTGCGATACTGGACGCCGGCACCGCGACCAAAGGTTGGGTACGCACCGGCCACAAGTTCAAGGCGTACACGACGCCGCAACCTGGCACGTCGGATGTCTGCCGCTTTTATATCCCGCCCGCGTTGGGGGACTCGCATTTCTTCGGTCGCGGCACGGTTGAATGCAATGACACCAAGACCAAGTTTCCGGCACTGGTGGTCGAGTCACTGCAATACATGCAGTTGACGCTACCCACGACGGGCGCATGCCCAGCCAACACCACACCGATCTATCGCGTATTCAGCAATCGCGCTGACGCCAACCACCGATACATGACCGACAAGGTGCTGCGTGACCTGATGGTGCAGTCGGGGTGGCTGGCGGAAGGCGACGGCCCGGATCTCGTGGTGATGTGCGCGCCTGCGTAGTGGGCGCCGCATTACCGCGTCACGCGCCGCGCGCGGCCGCTTCGAGTTCGGCCACCATCCGCGCCACGCGAGTTTCCAGCGCTTCGGTGGTGAGTGTTTCGCGAAACATCTCGACCATCAGCGGAAACGCAAACGGCGTGGCTCGCGGCAGCGTGACGAGTCGTGCACGGCTGCCGCGCAGCCTCGTCAGCGCCGCGTGCATCCGCGGTGCCTCGAGATGGCGTTCCATCACTTCGCGTACCGCCTGCACCAGCAGCAGGTTGTCTGGATCATATTCGCTGAACACATCGTAGAGCAGGCCGCTCGAGACCTGCAGCTGCCGGTTGGAGTGATTCTGGCCGGGAAAGCCCTGAAAGATCAGGCCCGCCACGCGCGCAATTTCGCGAAACTGCCGCCGCCCCAGTTCGGCCGCGTTGAGTCCCGCGACAATGTCGCGCTCGACGTGGTCCGCGGCCATCAATAGCCCGAGTTCGCGCAAGCCGAATTCAAGTGGTGCCTGCGACTGCAACGCAAATCCGTAGTCATTGATCGTGATGCTGAACGTGCCGGGCCGCAGCAATCCCAATCGATACGAGAACAACGTGGCAAGGCCCAAATGCGCAAGCCGACCTTCGAATGGATAGAAAAAAAGGTAATGTCCGTCGCGTTGCGCCAGCTTCTCGATCAGCCACTCGCCGGTACCGGGCAGCGCGGACCAGCGCTGCTGCAACTCCAATAGCGGTCGCATCAACTGCAGTTCGGGTGACGCAAACACGCCGCGATTGGCGTCGGCAATCAGCGCCCGCGTACGGTCGGCCAGCAACGTCGACAGCGCCATTTTCGACCCGGCCCAGCGCGTGATGACGGCAGATTGCGATGCCGCGGGCTTGACCCATGCGGTCATTTCACGCACGCGCACAAATTGCAGTCGCTTGCCCGCAAACACGAAGCAATCCCCCGGCCGCAGATGGGCGATAAACGATTCCTCGACATGCCCCAGCTTCTTGCCGTTGCGCATCTGCACGCTGATGCTGGCGTCGGCCACAATCGTGCCGATCGATTGACGGTGTCGCTGCGCAATGCGTCGCTCCGGCACGTGTGCGCGCCCGTCAGCTCCAATCACCACCCGTCGATATTCAGGGTACGCATTGAGCGTTGCGCCACCGTGCACAACAAAATCGAGTGCCCATTGCCACTCGTCGTCGGTCAGTGCGCGATAAGCATGCGTGCTGCGCAGTTCGCGCACCAATTCTGCCGGGACAAAGCCACCGCCCAGCGCGCACGTGACAAGATGCTGAACCAGCACATCCAATGCACCTTCGATCGGTGTTCGAGCTTCGACGCGGCGCTCGGCCGCGGCACCACGTGCTGCGGCAGCTTCTACCAGTTCAAGCGCCTGCGTGGGTACGACGGTGACGCGCGAAATCTCGCCGGGGCGATGTCCACTACGACCGGCGCGCTGCAGCAATCGCGCGACCCCTTTGGGGCTGCCGATCTGCAGCACCTGATCGACGGGGGCGAAGTCCACGCCGAGATCGAGACTTGAGGTGCAGACCACGGCGCGCAATTTGCGATCGCGTACCGCGTCCTCGACCCATTGGCGAACGTCGCGATCAAGCGAGCCGTGATGCAACGCGATGGTGCCAGCCCAATCCGGACGTGCTTCGAGCAAAGCCTGATACCAGATCTCGGCACTCGACCGGACGTTGGTGAAGATCAGCGTGGTCTTCGCGCGTTCCAGTGCGCGGACCACTTCCGGCACCAGCCGGGTGCCGATATGGCCAGCCCACGGAAAGCGCTCGATCGTCGGTGGATGCGCGGTGGCGATCTCGATGATCTTGGTGTCGAGGCCGCGTACCTGCAACGTAGGACCTTGCGCGTTGACGCCGACGAGACAGGCCAACGCCTGATCGAGATTGGCCAGTGTGGCCGACAGCCCCCACGCGCGGATCGTGGGGCGCGCGTCGCGCAACCGCGCGAGGGCCAATTCGACCTGCACGCCCCTTTTGCTGCCAAGCAATTCGTGCCACTCGTCGACGATCACGGCGTCGACGTGCCCCATGCGCTCGCGCCAGTCCGCGCGCGACAGCAGCAGTGTCACGCTCTCGGGTGTCGTGACCAGAATCGTGGGCAGACGCCGGTCCTGCCGTGCGCGCTCACCGGCGGCGGTGTCGCCGGTACGCAGGCCCACTGTCCAGTGCGGACGCAGTGCCGCGGTGGCGCGCGTGATCGCCAGCGTGGTGTCTGCGGCCAATGCGCGCAGCGGCGTGATCCACAGCAATGTGAGAGGTGGCGGTGCGCCGGGCGCGCCAGCAGGGCCAAGCGCCAACGGTCCCAGCAACGCCGCGTAGGTCTTGCCCATGCCTGTAGGCGCATGGATCAGGCCCGAGGCACCGGCGGCATAGCCTTGCCAGACTTCGTCCTGAAAGGCGAAGGGTGTCCAGCCTTCGTGCGCGAACCACGCGCGCGCCGCGCCGAACGGATCGATCACGGCGGCGGGCGCGGGCGCGTTCAACGGCGGCGATAGATCACAGGAACGTGCGCAGCCACACGAAGGCCGGATCGGTGTGGTCGAAATAGCGGCACGGGAATGGCGGCTTGTCGAGCTGCGTGAACAGCGAAAAAAGTTCTTCGCATACGGCGTAGTCGCCCACCATGGCCAGCGCCGTGGTGAGATCGCCGTAGTTGTGGCTGGACGCAAACCGATGGGCGGCGGGCGTGGCGCTGAAGGCACCGCCGATCACCACCATCACCGGCCGCGGGCCCTTGGCAATTCTTTTGCGACGCGCAAACGTCTTTTCCAGCAACTCTTTGGTCAGTTGTGGAAAGCGACCGAAGTCGGAGACGACGATGCCGTCCGAGGTGAGCGCTATGTGCGTGTTGGGCATGGCAGGCCGGTGGCATGCCCACGGGCACGACACCGGACGTCCATTTTACGTCCCGTGAGGCTCAAGCGGTGATGCGCACCACCATCGGCTTCGGTGCCGGCTCCGGCGAGCGGAATGCCGCCAGTAATACGCCTTCGCGCGTCTTGGCGGTCATGACATGCGCCTGTCGCACGTGACCATAGCCCCGAATATGCTCCGGCACCGACGCGAGTTCGACCGCCGTACCGTGATTTTGTGGCGTCAACTTGGCCAGAATTTCGGCGATCACGGCCTCGTACTCGCCGATCAACGCGCGCTCGTGCTTGCGCTCCGCAGTCTTGCCGAACAGGTCCAGTGCAGTGCCACGATATTTGCGCAGCTTGGCCAGCACGCCGAAGGCTTTCATCATCCACGGGCCAAAGACGGACTTGGACGGCACGCCGGTACGCGGATCGGGTTTGTTGAACACCGGTGGCGCCAAGTGGAACGTGAGCTTGTAGTCGCCCTCGAATTGCGCCGCGACGCGTTGCGAGAAGTCCGATTCGGCGTAGAGGCGCGCCACTTCGTACTCGTCCTTGATCGCCAGCAGCTTGAAGTAGTAGCGCGCCACGGCTTCGGTGAGCTCGTCGAGGCCGGGCATCACTTTGCCTTCGGCGGCGCGCACCTTGTCGACCAGATCGCGATATCGCTGCGCATAGGCCGCATCCTGATAATCGGTCAGGAACTTCACGCGCCGGTCGATCATTTCGTTGACCGATTGGGACAAGCGCTGCGAATCGGGACGCATCGCGGCGGGAACGGCGGCCGCGGCAACCTTGGCCGGATCCACGGCGGCCAGGCGGCCCCAGTTGAAACTGCGCACATTCGATTCGATCGCCTGACCATTCAATTCGATGGCTTTAACAATCGCGTTGTCGGACACCGGGATCAAGCCGCGCTGATATGCATAGCCGACCATGAACAAATTGGTGGCAATCGAGTCGCCCATCAAACCGGTGGCGAGTTTCGATGCATCGAGAAACTCCGCATCGCCGGGGCCGACGGCATCGCGAATTTCCTGCTCCATCGAACCCAGCGGAAACACGAGATCCGGATCGCGCGTGAATTGTGCGGGCATGACCAGGGCCGTGTTCACCAGCGCCTTGGTGACGCCTTTCTGCATCTTGGCCAACGCTTCGTAGCCTACGCTGGTCAAGATGTCGCACGCGAGCACCAGCGTTGCTTCCCCCGCGGCAATCCGCGTGGCAAACAATTTTTCTGGCGTGTCGGCGATGCGCACGTGCGAGACCACGGCTCCGTTTTTCTGCGCGAGACCGGTCATGTCCAGCACGCTGCAGCCTTTGCCTTCGAGATGCGCCGCCATGCCCAACAGCGCTCCGATGGTGACCACGCCCGTGCCGCCGATGCCGGTGACCAGGACGCTGTACGGCTCGGCCGCCGCAGGGATCATGGGTGCGGGCAGATTGGAAAAATCCCCACCTTCCGCCTTCTTGGGCTTGCGCAGAGTGCCGCCTTCGACCGTCACAAACGACGGGCAGAAGCCCTTCACGCACGAAAAGTCCTTGTTGCATGACGACTGGTCGATCGTGCGCTTGCGACCGAACTCGGAGTCCACCGGAGCCACCGACACGCAGTTGGACTGCACGCCGCAATCGCCGCAGCCTTCGCACACCAGCTCGTTGATGATCACGCGCTTGGCGGGATCCGGAAATTTGCCGCGCTTCCTGCGCCGACGCTTTTCTGCGGCACATGTCTGGTCGTACAGCAGCACGGTGCAACCGGGGATTTCGCGCAGCTCGCGCTGCACGGCGTCGAGCTCATCTCGGTGATGAATACGAATGTCGCTACTGTAATAGCCGCTGGGATATTTGTCCGGTTCGTCGCTGACGACGATGATTCGCTTGACGCCTTCGGCGGCAACCTGCTTCGCGATGTCGCCGGGCGTCAGCGGACCGTCAAACGGTTGACCGCCGGTCATGGCCACGGCATCGTTGTAGAGAATCTTGTACGTGATGTTGACGTCGGCGGCGACGGCGGCGCGAATGGCAAGAATGCCACTGTGGTAATACGTGCCGTCACCTAGATTGGCAAAAATGTGCTTTTCGTCGGTGAACGGTGCCTGCCCGATCCAGGTCACGCCTTCGCCGCCCATGTGCGTAAATTCGGAAGTGTTGCGGTCCATCCAGATTGCCATCACGTGGCAGCCGATGCCGGCCGTGGCGCGACTGCCATCGGGCAGGTTGGTGGACGTGTTGTGCGGACAGCCGGAGCAGAAGTAGGGCTGGCGCACGAGGCTGATCCCCGGCTTTTCCAGCGCCGCTTCCTTCGCATTGATCCAGTCGACACGTGCGCGAAGCTTGTCCATCGTGCGCGGATGCAGATTGAGGCGTTCGATGCGCTTGGCGATCACGCGCGCAATCATCGCCGGCGTCAGTTCGCCCTTGGCGGGCAGCAGCCAGTCACCGTGTGGACGCACCCATTCGCCTTTTTCGTCGAACTTGCCGACGACGCGCGGACGCACATCGTCGCGCCAGTTGTACAACTGTTCCTTCAACTGATACTCGACGACCTGCCGCTTTTCCTCCACCACGAGGATTTCTTCCAGACCTTCGGCAAATTGGCGCACGCCTTCGGGCTCGAGCGGCCAAGGCATGGCGACCTTGAACACGCGCAATCCCATCTCGGCAGCATCGGCTTCGGTGATACCAAGATCTTCCAGTGCTTGCCGCACATCCTGATAGCTCTTGCCCGACGTGGCGATGCCAAGACGCGGCTTGGGCGAGTCGATGACGATCTTGTTGAGTTGATTAACCCGCGCGTAATGCAGCGCCGCGTAGATTTTGAAATCCTGCATCCGTGCTTCGGTGTCCAGAAAGCCATCCGGCCAGCGGATCGACACGCCATCGGGCGGCAGCGGGAAGTCTGTGGGCACGATGATCTGCGTGCGCGACGGATCTACATACACCGACGATGAGCTTTCCACCGTGTCGGCCACACATTTGAAGCCGACCCAGCATCCGGAATAGCGCGACATCGCCCAGCCATGCAGCCCGAGATCGAGAATTTCCTGCACCGACGACGGATAGAGCACCGGCATCATCGCAGCCGAGAACTGATGATCCGACTGATGCGGTACCGTCGACGACTTGGCGGCGTGGTCGTCGCCCGCCAGCACCAACACGCCACCATGCCTGGACGTACCCGCCATGTTGGCGTGCTTGAAGACGTCTCCGCAGCGATCCACGCCCGGTCCCTTGCCGTACCACATCGCAAAGACGCCATCGACTTTGGCGTCCTTGTGCAGATTCACTTGTTGCGTGCCCCAGATCGACGTGGCGGCCAGATCTTCATTGAGTCCCGGCTGGAACTTGATGTTGGCGCGGTCAAGAAATTTTTGCGCCTTCCACAGCGACTGGTCGAGCGCGCCCAGCGGTGACCCGCGATACCCGGAGACGAAGCCGCCAGTGTTGAGTCCGGCCAGTTGATCGCGCTGCCGCTGCAGCATCAACAGACGCACAAATGCTTGCGCACCGTTGAGGTAGACACGGCCGGAGTCGAGCTCGTACTTGTCATCGAGCCGAACGTCACGCAACACTGGGGAAGGAATCGCAACTGCTGAGGGCATCGGGAACTCCGCAAAAATTTTGTCTTTGGGATGC
>JBDTTY010000105.1:0-7617 GCA_040007975.1 Betaproteobacteria bacterium
AACGACACGAGGCTGAAGCCTCGTCTACGGGCTCGCCTACGGCCTCGGCTGCCCTCAAACGATCTTCACGCTCATGTTGGGCAATCCGTCGATGTGGCACTCGATCACATCACCCCGCACAACCGGCCCCACGTTTTCCGGCGTGCCGGAGAAGATGATGTCGCCCGGTCGCAATTCGAATGCATCTGACAATTTGCTGATCTGCTCCGCGACACTCCACGTCATGTGATCGAGATTGGCGTTTTGCTTGATTGCGCCATTGACCTTGAGCCAGATGGCACCCTTGATCATCGGGGCGGCGGCGAGCGCGGGATGCAGCGGTCCGATCGGCGCAGACATGTCGAAACTCTTGCCGATTTCCCATGGCTTTTTCTCGTCACCCATCGCGCGCTGCAGATCGCGACGCGTCATGTCGAGCCCAACCGCGTACGCGTAGACACATTCAAGTGCGCGCTCCTTCGGAATGTTGCGCCCTCCTTTGCTGAGTGCCGCGACCAACTCGACCTCGTAATGATAGTTTTTCGTCAGCGTCGGATACGGATGATCCGGCACAGTACCTGGTGCAACATTCTGAATCGCATCGGTGGGTTTCTGGAAAAAGAACGGCGGCTCGCGCGTGGGGTCCGATCCCATCTCGCGCGCGTGGGCGGCATAGTTGCGCCCGATGCAATAGATGCGCCGCACCGGAAACACATCACGGCTCCCCGCGATTGCGATCGTGGTGGGCGCCACGTTCAACACCATTTTCGGCGTCGACTCTTTCTGCGCCTCACCCGGCAGAGCGCAGCCGGCAAGCGCTCCGGCCGACATGGCCAATCCGGTTTTCAATAGGTCACGGCGATAGTTTGATGCCATCATGTACCTTCCCGAGTCGTTGTTGTGATTTCAGCAAATCAGTGCCGAAATCGGAAGCTCATTCGGCCTTGATTCCGGCTGCCTTAACAACTTCTCCATATTTGGTGAGATCAGCCTTCATCTGATTGCCAAACTGCTCCGGCGTGCCGGGCGTGGCCGTGATGCCAAGGTTGCTCAAGCGCTCGATCACCTCCCGCGACGCCAACAGTGCGTTGAGTTCGCGATTCAAGCGGTCCACGATGGGTCGCGGGGTTTTCGCGGGAGCCAGAATGCCCACCCACGAGCTGACCTCGAAGTCCGCCACACCGGCCTCGATGAACGTCGGCACATCCGGCAACGACGATGCACGCTGACGACTGGAAACGGCAATCCCGGTCAGCTTTCCGGATTTAACGTGTCCCACAGCCCCGGCAACAGCGGTATAGACAAGCGGAATCTGCCCGCCGAGTGCGTCACTCATCGCTTGCCCACCACCCTTGTAAGGGACGTGCACGAGATTGGCTCCCGTGCGCTGGTTGAGCAGCTCGCCGGCGATGTGCGGCGTACCGCCAATCCCGGAAGTTCCATAGGACACGCCCTTTGGATCCTTTTTCGAGATCGCGATGACCTCGGCCAACGTCTTGCCCGGAAATGCGGGATAGGCCACAAGTATCAAGATCGCGTCGCCGATCTTGCCGATCGGCGCAAAATCTTTCAGCGTATCGAATGGGACCGTCGCAAAGACGTGTGGATTGATCACCATCGTGCCATCGAAGGCCAGCACCAACGTGTAGCCATCCGGCGCTGCAGCGGCCACCATCTGCGTGCCGATATTGCCCGAAGCACCAGGCTTATTTTCCACTACCACCTGCTGTCCCAGGCGCTTCGACAATCCTTCGGCGATCAGGCGTCCGCTGGTATCGGTGACTCCACCGGGCGCAAACGGCACGATCAAACGGATCGGCTTGTCGGGATAGGTGCCTTGCGCGGAGACAGCGCCCGATAGCAGCACCATCGCGATAGCGGTCATCAGTCGGGGCATGATCATCTAAGCATTCCTTGGAAGTAAACGCGGCCGTTCATTCCGCATGATCGCGGTCGAAATCCCAGATGTCCTGAAACCCCATCAACCGCGACAGTGCGCCGAAATCGTATAGCGGCGTCGGCATGCCGGCGGACGAGCCGGTTGAATGGATGTGGCCGTAAGCTTGCGCCATCGCGTGTATTGCCGCCAGCATCGCAGTCACCGGAAAGATCACGAGACGATAGCCGATGGCCTCGAGTTCCGCGCGGGTCAGCACCGGCGTGCGCCCCTTCTCGACCATGTTGGCTACCAACGGCACATCAAACGATCGCCCGATCGTGCGCATTTCTTCAGCGGATTCGGGCGACTCGACGAACAGCACATCGGCACCCGCGCGGGCATAGGCCTCCGCGCGCCGCAGCGCTTCGTCAAGCCCAAGGTTCGTCCGCGCGTCGGTGCGCGCGATCACGAGAAAATCAGGCGACGAACGCGCCTCCACGGCAACGCGGATCTTGCGCACCATGTCACTCGTCGGTATCACGCGCCGACCGGGTGTATGCCCACATTTTTTCGGAAATTCCTGATCTTCGAGTTGAATCGCCGACGCACCGGCCTCCTCGTAGCCGCGCACCGTGTGGCGCACGTTGAGTAGACCGCCGTAGCCGGTATCGCCATCCGCGATGAGCGGTGCGGCCGCCTGTGCTGCCATAACCTTCACGCGTCCCACCATGTCGGAGTACGTCGCAAGCCCGGCATCGGGTAGCCCCAGATGGGACGCCACCGTGCCATAGCCGGTCATGTAAAGTGCTTCGAAACCAAACGCGTTGGCGAGCCGCAGCGACACCATGTCGTAGACGCCGGGCGCGATGACCAACGAAGACGATGCGAGCCGTTGACGAAGTAGAGGGGAGGCCATGGTGTCGGGGAAAAGAGTAGCGCGCGTCGATCAGGTGCCGCTACCAGCTGCCCGAACTACCGCCGCCGCCGGAACTGCCGCCGCCACCGGAAAAACCCCCGCTGGACGAACTGCTACTGGATGACCAGTCCGATGACGAACTCGATGACATCACGAAACCGCCGACAGAGGCCTTGCCCTTTGTCTTGAGATCGTGCTGCGCTTTTTCGTACCAATCGGTCCGACCCACGATCAGCTTGGCAAGCGGAAACCCGATCAAGTAGATGAACAGCAGGACAATTGCCCCTTTGACCCCGAGCACGACGATTGGAAACATCGCCCAGAACGGGATCAGGAAGAAGTACAGAAACCAGCCTACGCCAGGCGTCATCACCCCGATGAACGTGAAGAGCCCGATGATGCCGAAGATGAATGCGCCCAACAGGATTCGCATCGGCCATGGCGGCAGATCCGGTTCGTCGACACTAATGAACTGGTTGGCCACCGTGGTGGTCATGGACGCCCGACCCGAAGCGGGCTCCGGGCCACCGTCAAGGCGCGCAACGATCGCGGCCACACCGGCCTCGATGCCGCCGGCGTAGTCGCCGGATTTGAAGCGTGGCGTCATGTCGTTGCGAATGATGCGATTGCTCGTCGCGTCGGTGAGCGTGCCTTCGAGCCCATAGCCAACTTCGATGCGCATCTTGCGATCCTTGGGGGCCACGATCACCAAGACGCCGTTGTCCTTGCCCTTTTGGCCGAGCTTCCATTGCTCGAACACCCGCGTTGCAAACTGCTCGATGCTTTCGTCACCGACCGTGGGCACCGTCAACACGACGACCTGATTCGTCGTCTTGTCCTCGTGCGCTTTCAGCACGGTATTGAGTCGCTCGCGCACGGGCGCAGACAGAATTTCCGCATGATCGACCACGCGCCCGGACAGAAACGGCACGTCGGTCAACGCCATGGCAAGCGTGGAGGTCACCAACGCGACCATCGCGACAACGGCGCGGATGGTCATGGTTCGCTCGCCTCGATCGCGCGATTGTCGAATCGATTGGGACGCGTCGATGGCGCAAAGCCTTTGGCCGCAAACAGCGCACCCATTGCGGCGATGCCGTCCTGAATGGCCGGCGCGGGTGTTCCGCGGCGCAGCGCCGGCAACATCCGTTCGATGACAGCATCCCACTCGGATTTGGTGACCTGCGCTTGCAACCCCACATCAGCGCGAATCACCACGTGCTGTTCCAGCATGCTGACCAGCACCAGCACCGCAGTGCGTGGCGGCGTGTCGAACAATTCGCGCTGCAGAAATTGCACGGCGGCCAATTGCGTGACTTCGGTTTCGGCGCGCGACTTGCGCAGAAACAGCCGAGTGAATGCGGGAACATAGACGGCGCTCAACGCCCACAACGCACCAATGCCGAGAATGCCCACCACCGGCCATAGCGCGCCGCCGGCCGAGGCCCACGTCGGGCGCAGCAGATCGTGGACCACCACCACCAATGCGCTCAACGATGCCCCCAGCCCAAATGCTTTCCACACCGTTTCGGGGTAGACATCGGATTTGGCGACCACGATGGTCACGACCTCTACACCGGAAGCCGCCTCGAGATCGGCGATCCGGTTGGAAATGACGACCTGATCGGCCGACGCAATCATGGATGGAGGCCGCGACTCAAGTGACGCGCTCGCAGGTGCTGACCTTGACGTCGGTCCCCGGATATTGTGTTTGCAGGTCCTTCAGGCGCGCGACGACAGGTTGCTGCGGATCGCGCACGACGAGCAGCGTTTGTGTAATCGTCGTTCCGCGTGGCTGCACTTTGGCGAGCTTGATGCCCAGCGCCGCCAATTCTTCGGCACGCGCCACCGCCGCGGCCTCGGTGCGAAAGGTCCCGAACGAGACGGCAAACTGCCCGCGGCCCGCATCGGCCACCGCGAGATCCCGGGCCCCCTGCTTGCGCAATTCGGTCACGCGCGTTTCTGCCGCGGCGCGATTGGCAAATGGTCCCGCGGTGACCCAGTAGCCCCCGTCGAACTCGACGCGCTTTTGCGTCAGCAATTTGCCCAAGCCAAGGGGTTCGATATCGGTCAGCGCACGCGTGCGCTCGGAATCCGCAAATGGCCCCCATTCGACGCACACGTCGGCCAACGCGGCCACTTTGGCGGGGCCAAGGGCGGCGACTTGTTGCGACGTCAGCAATTTGATCTTGTCCGGCTGAATCTGATCCTGCAGCAACACGGCTTCGCCCGAACCACTGTCGAGTCGCGTGTACGCATACAGCGTCAAATTGGCGAGGAGAAGGAGGATGAGAACAATGCGCATGGTGTCGGCGCCCGCGCTGATGCCAAGCGGACCGCCCGATTATCCACGACATGGGCCCGCGCGTTAAGGCGCACGGCAATTGTTGCGGCCACGAGCTGTAGCCGAGCCATGTAGGCGAGGCTTCAGCCTCGCGCTTGCGAACGATGACCGTGCGAGGCTGAAGCCTCGCCTACTCGCCTACATGCCTCGCCTACCCGCCTCGCCCACCCGCAGGATTGCGGAAAAGGCGCGCTCAGGCGCGGCGCAGCGAGATTTCCCCGGACAGGAATCGAGCGCGGTGCGGGCCATCGGCAAGCACGAGCGCGCCGGCACTGTCCACACCCGCAACCGTACCTTTGACGCTGGCGCCGTCCGGCAGCAGCAGCTTAACCGGCTTGCCCTGATACGCGTGACGCCGCTGCCATTCCGCCGCAAACGGCGGAAACCCGGCGCGTGCATACGCGTCGAGCGTTGCCGCGAGTTCGGACGCCACCCGCGCCAGCAACAGATTGCGATCGATGGCCGGCGCACCGCGTCCTGCCACTGTGGTGAGATCGCTGACCGGTTGCTCGATGTCGCGCCGGACTTCCACCGGCAGCCGCACATTGAGGCCGACGCCGACCACGACCACCGACGGGCCGAGCGCATCCCCGTTCAATTCCACCAAAATGCCCCCAACCTTGAGATGCTTGTGGACGAGATCGTTGGGCCATTTCAATTCGACACCCTCAAGTCCTTCGGCTTCCAGCGCGCGCACCACGGCAACGCCTACCGCCAGCGACAATCCGGCCAGGAAACCAGCGCCCTGTTCAAACTGCCAGCCGAGAGAAAAGGTAAGGCTGCCACCGGCGACTGCGGTCCAGGCCTTGCCCCGGCGACCGCGACCGGCGGTTTGCCATTCGGCGGCCAACACCGTCCCGTGAATGTCCTTGCGTTGCGAGCGGCGCAGCAATTCGGTGGACGTGGAGCCGATCTGGTCGACCACCTCAACGTCCAGCGATGTGAATTGGGGACCCTTGGCCGCCAGATCACGCAATGCAGTGCGAACCGCTTCGGCGTCGAGAAAGTCCGGTGCAGCCGTGAGGCGATACCCCAGGCCGCGAACCCGTTCGAGCGATAGTCCGGCGGTCTCCGCTTGTTTCAATAGCTGGGAAACCCGGGCACGAGTCAACCCTACCGTCGCGGCGAGGTCTTCGCCAGAGTGGAAGGCGCCATCTGAAAGCTGGCGCAAAAGCGAGAATCCAAGAGGAGTGAGCACTGACATAGCCTTGTCATGTTGCACCGCCAAATGTACCACGTTGACGGCGTTAGCGCACCAAATTCGGGCCCGGACAAACGCACATAGGGGCTCGTGGCGCCAATTGCAACCCCGATTTCCCCTCGCCGATGCCGTGACCGCCGGGATCACCATCCATCAGGTGAACAGGGGTGCGCAAAGCTCAAAAATGGTGCGGCGCAACCGCCCCGCTACGCGCCGGCAATTGACGCTCCACGTTGTCCTGCCGCCTACGACTTCAACACGCCGCGGCGAATCTGATCGAGTTCGATGGACTCGAACAGGGCCTGGAAGTTGCCTTCACCGAAGCCGTCATTGCCCTTGCGCTGAATGATCTCGAAGAAGATGGGCCCGATCACGGTGGACGTGAAAATCTGCAGCAACATCTCGTCCTTGACCGGCGCACCGTCCAGCAGGATGCGGTTTGCGCGCATGCGCGCCTCATCCTCCTGGTGGCCCGGCAGACGCTTCGCCAGCATGTCGTAATAGGTATCCGGCGTATCCTGAAACACGACAGAACGCTCGCGTAGCTGTTCGACCGACCCAAAAATATCCCGGGTGCCCAGCGCCACGTGCTGGATGCCTTCACCGCGATAGGCCACCAGATATTCCTGAATCTGGCTTTTGTCGTCCGAACTTTCGTTGATCGGGATCCGGATCTTGCCGCAGGGGCTTGTCATTGCCTTCGACTTCAAGCCCGTCAACTTGCCCTCGATGTCAAAGTAGCGGACTTCGCGGAAATTGAAGATACCCGCGTAGAAATCCGCCCACTCGCCCATCCGACCACGATGAACGTTGTGCGTGAGGTGGTCGATGTAGGTAAGTCCCGCTCCCTGTGGATGCTGGTCGACGCCCGGCAACGGCACAAAATCAATGTCGTAAATCGAGACCTGACCCCCGGCATTGGCCGGCGAGCCAGGATAGCGGTCGACCAAATAGATCAGCGAGTCGCCGATGCCCTTGATCGCGGGAATGTTGAGCTCCATCGGCCCGGGACGGTTTTCCACGCCCCAGGCGCCCTGCCGGACGGCGGCCGCCTGCGCCAGCGCCGCGTCTTTCACGCGAAACGCGATCGCGCAGATCGACGGGCCATGCACGCGCGCAAACGACTGGGCAAACGAGTCGGGCTCGGCGTTGACGATGAAATTGATTTCGCCCTGCCGATACAACAACACATTTTTCGAGCGGTGCTTGGCCACCGCCGTGAAGCCCATTTGTACAAAGAGCTTGCCCAAGGCGACAGGGTCCGGCGCCGCGTATTCGATGAATTCGAAGCCGTCGGT
>JBDTTY010000106.1:0-7581 GCA_040007975.1 Betaproteobacteria bacterium
GTCGGCGGCATGATCACCGCGCCTCTACTCTCGATGTTTGTCATCCCAGCCGTCTACCTGCTGATGCGACGGCCACGGAAGAGCAAATCAGAAAGGACAGCGAATGTTCACCCATTGCCGATACCTGATGGATTGGCGTGACGCAGCTTTGAACAAACGTGACGAACAGATGCTGCAATGTGTTGCGACGCGTGTAGACGACATGGAAGCCGTCGCTGCCTGCAAGTGCGCCACCCGCGTCGTGGCGTTTCCCCGCGGCAAGAAAATCAGTCGGCAGCAGCGATCTTCGAGGTGCTCGACTGCGGGCTGCCCAACGGCTCGGCGGGCGCAGAACCCGGAAGCAAATTGGTCAAGTCGTGCGCGTGGCGCATTTCGGTGGCCAGGATTTCGTCGACCAGATTCCGGGTAACAGGATCGGTATCCCCAATGTGGCTCAATACCTGCAAATAGGTATCGATCGACCACTGTTCGGCGGCAAGAGTGGCCCGGATCAGATCCGACTCGGTTTCGGCCTGATGCAATGGCAAGCCCTCAATGGAATCGAGGATCTTATCCTGGCACTCCAGCTCACCGCCAAGTTCCACGATGCGCACGGCAATGCGATCGGCGTGGGACTGTTCGTCGCTCAGATTCTGCTGGAATTGTGCGGCGCTATCGCCTCCCGCTTGCCGGATGGCCAGAAACTGCCGTCGGCTGTACAGCAGGACACAGCAAATCTCGTTCGCCAGACAATCGTTAAGCAGCCCGATCAGCACGGTGCGATGGGCGCGTTCGAAGACACGCCCGCGGGTCGTTGTGGTGGCGGTAGAAACGCGACGACGGGCAGCTTGAGGCATCCGGAATCCCACGAAAGCAATAGGCAACGGGACAAGTTCTGCGGACGTGTCGCCAGCCATCAACGGCAAGCTTCTCGCCCGGATCGCCCAATGCACGCTGGGCCACCAGAACCTGTCTGACCGGGTCAAGGATGGTCGTTTGGTCGGTCGTTGTCTGTGCGGTGGGGTACATTGCGGTGCCGCAACACGAAGTCGTCGCGGCCATCTTAAAGCAGGCTTTCGTGCCTGGGACGCTAGGCCAGTCTCAATGCCAGGGTACCAACACGCTGCATTTCCTGACCCTGCTGCAGGTCATTGCAGGCATTCACATCGCCGTGGTGGACGGCAACAAGCGCGCGTATTCGTGTTTGACGACCGCATAGCATTCACACGTGCGACGTTCCAGGTCGGGGCGTGAAAGCACCGTGATCACGCCTCGCGAATAGCGAATCACGCCCGCCTTTTCGAGCCTTCCGGCGGCTTCCGTCACCCCTTCGCGGCGCACGCCGAGCATGTTGGCAATGAGCTCCTGTGTCATCCGCAGCGTTTCGCCTTCCAGGCGATCGAGGCTCAGGAGCAGCCACCGGCAAAGTTGCTGGTCAAGCGTGTGCAGCCGATTGCACACGGCGGTCTGCGACATCTGGGTGATCAGCGCCTGCGTGTAGCGCAAGAGCAAGTGCAGCACGGGGCCGGCGCGATTGAACGCCTGCATGAGGACGTTGGCGCGCAACCGGTATCCGACGCCGGCGCTTTGAACCACGGCGCGGCTGGGCGTGGTATGCCCGCCCATGTACAGCGAAATACCCACCAAGCCCTCGAACCCAACCACCGCAATCTCCGCCGAGCTGCCGTTTTCCATCACATAAAGCAGCGAGACGATGGCCGTGGTGGGAAAGTACACATGCGACATCCGCGCGCCGGGTTCGTACAGGACGTGACCGAGCGGCAGTTCCACGAGTTCGAGCAAGGGCTTCCACTCCACCCACTGCGCGTCGGGAATCTGCGCCAGTAGTTGGTTCTGTCGAGCGTCGTCCGCGGACGGGGTCGATTTCATTCCTGTTCCTCGTACAGTCCGTTGCGGTGATGGCCTGCTGCGGGCGTCGGCCTCGCGAGCAAGCGCGGCGCGACGCACGGTACGGTACGGTACGGTACGGTACGGTACGGTACGGTACGGTACCGCACAGTATATCAGCAACTGTGCAGCGGAACTTGCCAAGACCTGCGTCCAATTCCCTGGGCACGCGGTCGGCAATAGACTCGCGTCAGGGAAGAGTGGCGGCGGTCCTGGAGTTCACCAGCCTGTAGGCAGGGTGACGACCGCGTTTTGATACCGGCGCCCGATTGGGCGCGGGCGGCGCCGGTGAAGTGCGCAGATGTCCTCAGGACCAAGCAGGACGACTTCTTGCTGCTTGCGCCAGCATTCGGGTTATTTGGCCGACCACTTCAGTGCGTGATAGCAGGAACACGCCGCTTTCTCCAGTCCCGGCCGGTCGAGAATCACGATGTGCCCGCGTTGGTATTCGATCAAATTCTGACGACGCAGCTCGCTGGCGGCGGTCGTGACCCCCACTCTTCGCACACCCAGCATGTGACCCAGGAACTCATGGGTAAGACGAAACTGATCGGCATTCAATCGATCCCGTGTCATCAATAGCCACCTTGCGAGGCGCGCTGGCACGTCGTGAAAGCGATTGCACGCGGCGGTTTGCGCGACTTGCATCAACAGAAAGTGCGTATAGGCGTTGACGGCATTCTGCAGGCTCGCGTTTTGGCCGAGTGATTTGTGGAATGCCATGGCGGACATGCGCCAGGCCGTTCCCCCGCCCTGGACCAGTGCGCGCATCGGGCTCGTTACTACGCCCAACGCACGCGCCAAGCCGACCATTCCTTCGCGACCCACCATCCCCACTTCGAGTGCCAGGTGCCGATCGACCACCGTCAGTAGCGACACCAGCGCGTCATCGGGGAAATACACATATCGGATGCGGTCGCCCGGCTCATACAGGATGTCTCCAAACGTCAACGTCGCCTGCGTCAACTGCGGAACCAGCCGGGCGTAGTCGGCGGGGGAGACAGCAGCAAGCACATGGTTTCGAATGGGCATCGCTGCATCGTAGGGCCTTGAATGGCGGCGTGTCTGTTCGCGATCGAACATACGTCAGGCGCCAAGATGACCCGGCGCCTGAGTCGGCAACGAGTCGATATCGTTTATCGGGGAGGACCGTCAGATCGGCTTCTGTTGCCTGCTTCGCCAGCGGCGCGGCCCCTCATGGAGTCCGCGTGGTCTGCAACGACGTACCTGAAGGGGGCCACGCTTGCTGAATTTACAGGGCGCACTCCTGACGAAGCAGGCGGGCGCTCCTGCTGCAACTGCAATGTCGCCAGGCCCATGGCGAGAATGACGGCAGCTTCAGTCAAGGAAATATTCATCGCGGCCTCGTCTTCGACGTGGATTGGGATTTGGATGCCAAGCGCAATTGACTGCGAATATGGAGATCCCCCGGTGCGACAAAAATAGGCCCGAGACGCGATTGTTCGTCAGATTTTTCCTACAGGAATTGTTCATCGCCCAACGACCTGCCACGGGACCTCAAAACGTAAGGGCTTTCCTACGGCATAAACAGAATTTTTCCTGCACCCATCCCGCAGATCACGACACAAAATATCCCCACAATTTTCCGCGTGTTTGCACATTGCCCGCGCGGGTTGTGCTGTACCTCACTGGGGAGAACCACATGGATTCGCAGGTAGCAACCACGTCGTATGACAGCATGGTCGCAGATCGCGTGTCGTCGCATCCATCGCCCGCGATCTGCTGGGGCGCCATACTTGGTGGCGCTGTAGCAGCGGCAGCGTTATCGTTGATTCTGCTCGCGCTCGGGTCTGGGTTGGGTCTCTCCGCAGTCTCGCCATGGTCCTATCGTGGCGCAAGTGCGGGCGCATTGGGAACCGCGACAATTATTTGGTTATTTGCAATGAGCGCTGCAGCGTCTGGTTTGGGAGGCTATCTCTCCGGTCGCCTTCGTACGCGTTGGGTCGACGCCGATGACGACGAATCCTTCTTTCGCGACACCGCGCATGGCCTGCTCGCGTGGGCGGTTGCAACGATCGTCGGCGCAGGATTGCTGGCGAGCGCAGCCTCGTCGATGGTAGGTGCTGTCGCTGCCGGCGCCACTACTGTTGGCACTGTCGCAGGGGGGGCGGCTGTCGCGACGATTGCACCGGAGCGAGCAACCGGGCCCAATCGTCCTTACTTCGTGGATATGCTCTTCCGCGGGGCGCCGGTCGCGCCGGGTGGATCCGAAAATGTGCCATCGAATGCTGAGGCTACCGCCATCATGGGTATGGGCCTGGCGCACGACAAAATGCTTGAAGCTGACCGGGACTACCTCGCGCAATTGGTCATGCGGCGAACGGGGCTGAATCAAGCCGATGCTCAATCGCGAGTTGAACAAGTCACGCTGGCGGCCAAGTCCGCCGCGACTGCCGCAGAGGCTAAAGCCAAGGAACTCGCCGATGACGCCCGTCGGGCCGGTGCCTACCTTGCGCTCTGGGTGTTTGCTTCCCTGTTGGTAGGTGCGTTCACTGCCGCAGTCGCGGCCACATGGGGTGGACGTCAACGCGACGCCGGCGACTACCTCAATCCCGTTGCGGGCCAACCGTCTCCCCATTAGGAGCGAAAAATCATGCGTTCTATCCTACTTTGGTTTATCGGAATTCCAATCCCAATCATCATTTTGATCGCCTTATTCACGCATTGAACGAAGAACGGCAGATTGGTGTGCGACCAGGCGCCAGCTACCCGTTGACGCTGCAGAACTCTGACAGAAGTGCATCAGGTCAAGAAGGCTATGGCGCGGCCCGCGTGGAACGCGCCAGCGCCAGGTCGCGCTAACGTCCACACAACAGATCGAATCACATCCAAGGCATACCGATGGCACGAACCACGAAAGTGAAACAGAAGTCTCGAGCGTCCGCCGCGGGATCAGTGCGCAAAGTCGGCGTGGCAGAACTGCATGAACAAGCTGGTGGCAAGCATCCGCCGTTGACCACCAATCAGGGAGTTGTCCTTTCCGATAACCAAAACTCCCTTCGCGGCAATGCACGCGGCCCGACGCTCATTGAGGACTTTATCCTGCGTGAGAAGATTACTCACTTCGACCACGAACGCATCCCGGAAAGAGTTGTGCATGCGCGAGGTACCGGCGTGCACGGTTTTTTTGAGTTGACTCATTCGTTGCGCAAATTCACGACGGCAAGGATATTGAACGAGGTCGGCGTGAAGACCCCGGTGTTTGCCCGCATTTCGACGGTGGCCGGCGGCTCCGGTTCGGTCGATACGCCAAGGGATGTGCGCGGTTTTGCCGTCAAGTTTTATACGACTGAAGGCAATTGGGATCTCGTGGGGAACAATATTCCTGTTTTTTTCATTCAGGATGCGATCAAGTTTCCCGATCTCGTGCATGCCGTGAAGATGGAGCCCGATCGAGGGTTTCCACAGGCAGCCACTGCCCACGACACGTTCTGGGATTTCATATCGCTGACGCCCGAATCCATGCACATGGTCATGTGGATCATGTCGGATCGCACGTTGCCGCGCTCCCTCCGCATGATAGAGGGCTTTGGCATTCACAGCTTCCGCCTGATCAATAGCTCCGGCGAGTCTACGTTCGTGAAGTTCCACTGGCGACCAAAACTCGGCTTGCAGTCGACGATCTGGGATGAAGCCGTAAAAATCGCGGGTGCTGACCCGGATTTTCACCGCCGGGATATGTTCGAAGCAGTCACCTCGGGAAACTTTCCCGAATGGGAGTTGGCGGTCCAGCTTTTCACCGAGGCTGAAGCGGAACAGTTTCCATTCGACCATCTCGATTCGACCAAGTTGATCCCTGAAGAGCTGGTTCCGCTCAAGGTCGTCGGTCGCATGGTCCTCAATCGATGGCCCGACAATTTTTTTGCGGAAACGGAGCAGGTTGCGTTCTGTCCGTCCCACGTGATTCCGGGCATCGATTTTTCCAACGATCCGTTGCTTCAAGGCCGGTTGTTTTCTTACCTCGACACTCAGCTCTCCCGACTTGGCACTCCAAATTTCCATCAACTGGGTATCAATGCGCCGAAGTGTCCGTTTGCGAACCACCAGCGCGACAGTCAGATGCAATTTGCGACGCCGTCTGGACGAGTCGCCTACGAACCCAGCTCGCTGGCACCCGATTCTCCACGGGAATTGCGGGCGCGAGGATTCCGCACTGCGACCGTGGAGGAGACAGGCGCCAAAGGTCGTGTGCGTCCGGACAGCTTCGCCGACCACTACAGCCAGGCGCGCCAGTTCTATGCCAGCCAGTCCGACCCTGAGCAAACCCACATCGCGTCGGCGCTGGTATTCGAGCTGTCCAAGGTCGAGCATCCCCACATCCGAGTGGCGATGTTGGCGCACTTGCAGAATATCGATAGCGGTCTGGCCAAACGCGTCGCGCACGGCTTGGGCATGAAGGTTCCGCCCGCAGCGCCGACTGCCGTTGCATCCGCCGATCTTCCATTGTCGCCGGCGTTGCAGCTCATCGGCAAAATGAAGGACACCCTCGCCGGGCGCGCGATCGGCATTCTTGTCGCGGATGGAAGCGACGCCAAATTGATTGCCGCATTGACGAAAGCGTGCGTCGCCGCCGGCGCCAGCGTCAAGTTGATTGCGCCCAGGATCGGCGAAGTCAATTTGTCCGGAGGCAAGAAATCGCCGGTGGATGGCCAGCTTGCAGGAACGCCGTCGGTCTTGTTTGATGCTATTGCCGTCATACTTTCTGATGCGGGCGTTGCCGATCTTGCGACCGATGGAAGTGCCGTGGACTTTGTTCGCGATGCGTTCGGGCACCTAAAAGCTATCGCAGCGGACGCAGGTGGAGAAGGCTTGCTCGAAGTTGCCGGCATCACGCCAGACGGAGGAGTGGTGCGGGCGACCGATGTGAAGGCGTTTGTTGCCTTGGCCAAAACCCGCCAATGGGCCCGTGAGTCCAAAGTCCGGCGGCTTGCCTAGATCGGCCGACGTTAATGAACATCCAGAAAATTTCCTCGCCATTGCCGGGTTCGACAGCAGCCATGTAGGCTTCCTGGGATTCGCCGACCTGCTGCGCTCGGCAACCGTCCCCACACTATTGCTGCGTCAAACAAGAAGTGAACTCGATGGCATTGAGCGCAAACACGCCCCGCAGCGATAGCGATGGCTGTACTGTTGCGGCATCGTTGGTCGCGGAGCAGCAGGAGTGCTTGATTACCTAATCCATCTCGTCGACCGCCTCGGCCATTGGGGGTATCTCATCCTGTTCGTTGGCGCGATGCTTGAGTCGGCAGCCTTTCTTGGCGTCATCGTTCCCGGCGAAAGTCTGGTTCTGGTCGCGGGCTTCTTCGCAGCGCAAGGGCTATTCGATCTCGGCGATCTGATCGTGGTCGTCGCAATCGGCGCCACGCTCGGCGACAGCATTGGATATGAGCTCGGCAGATTTCTGGGGCGGCCGTGGTTACTGCGCTTTGGTCACCGGGTTGGCATCAACCCGGGGCGGCTTTCCCGCGTCGATGCGTTCTTTGTGCGTCATGGCGGCAAGTCGGTCTTCTTGGGGCGGTTCGTTGGCTTCGCGCGTGCCCTCGTTCCATTTCTGGCCGGCGCGTCACGCATGCCCTATCGCGTGTTTCTTCCCTACAACGCGCTTGGCGCTGTCCTGTGGTCGATCGTAGTGGTACTCCTCGGCTACTTTCTGGGTGCAAGCTGGCAGGTTGC
>JBDTTY010000107.1:0-7538 GCA_040007975.1 Betaproteobacteria bacterium
TCACGCGAGTATCGCCGGCTTCGACAACCAGGCCGTTGCCTTCACTGCCGCTGCCGATGAAGGCGAAGCGCACCGCGCCGCCCGCGCTACTTCAGTTGTTCCTTGAGCAGCCCGAGTATCTTTTCGCTGGTGGCGGTGCGGTCCGGGGCGCCGCCCGGATCCTGCACGGAAATCACGCTGGACTGGGCAGCTTCCGCCACCACGATCTGGTACTGGTCGGGCTTGTCCTTTTCGTCCGTCTTCCAGAACTGCAGTTTTTCGAGGAAGCCCTGATTGTTTTTCTTGGCAGCCAGACTGTCGGGATCCCCGTAGCGAACGAAGTAGAGGCCACGCGAGCGGTCGCGATCGACGACGGTGAAGCCGATCCGGTCGAGCGCCAAACCCACACGGCGCCAAGCGCGATCGAACTGGTCGTCGACGGTCAACTTGAACGAACCGTCTGCGTTTTTGTCGAGGCGCGCCTTGTCGGGTGCAATCGCAGCTTGCACGACGGCGGCACGCGCAGCTGGTTCGGGCGTGCCGAACTTCATCATCATCCGCGTGAGCATTTCGGCTTCAAGGGCGGGATTGGGTGGCATCACCGCCCATGCAAAGGCGGCCGGGGACGAATTGTCGATCTTGCCGGTGGGCACCTGCTCCATGCCCCGATGCGCAATGAAAATCTCGACCGTGTTGGGTTCGGCGCCGCGTTCGATGCGTGTACGGAACTTGTCCTGCTTGTAGGTCGTGTAAAAAACGTCGAGATATTTGCCGATCGTGCGACGAAAGAGATCCGTGGGGATATCCGCGCGATTCTCGGCGAAGTCGGTTTCCATCACGCCAACGTTGGGCTGTTCAATCGCCAGCACGAAGCCCGACTCCTGCCAGAACTCGCGCGCCGTGTTCCACGCCTGCTCCGGCGTCGCCTTGACGACCAACCAGCGTTCGGCGCCGGCACGAACCAACTTGGCATCGGGCGTCGTAGGCAGAAACTCGGTCCGCGTACCTTTGTTGGCATTGGCGGCGGCCTGACCTGCGGCGGTGTTGACTTGATAACGATCATCGTAGCGCGGCGTGGTCAGATCAGGCGGCAATTCGAGCGCGGGTCCGGTCGCGGCCGATTTGTAGTCGATGCGCTTGGTCGGCGCAATGCCGGTCAGTGACTCGCAGCCGATCAACATCCAGGGCACCAGCGCAGCGATGATCAGCGGTGCGACGCGGCGAGAAATGGCAACGATGTTCATGGGTCGGTACCTTTTGTACTACGCGACACAACCCGCGTCGCGAAGCGCGGCGCGGACGGTGGCATGGAATTGTGGCGAGAGTCGAAGCAGCGGCAGCCGCAGTTCGTTCTGGATGAGACCCATCTCGGCAAGCGACCACTTGGTCGGAATCGGATTGGGTTCGATGAAAAGCTGGCGATGCAAGGCCAGCAGTCGATTGTTGCAGTCACGCGCCGTGGCAACGTCGCCCTGCAGTGCGGCAGCGCACATCTGGGCCATGAGCTTGGGCGCCACGTTGGCCGTGACCGAAATCACGCCATGCGCGCCCATCAACATCAGCGGTAGCGACGTGATGTCCTCGCCGCTGTAGATGGCGAAATCGTGATGGCCTGCCGTATGCAGCGCCTTCATGAGTTCGCTGCCGCGTCCGACATCCGCCGTGGCGTCCTTGATCCCCACGATGTTGGGCACGGCGGCGAGGCGCACTGTCGTGTCGGTGGCAAGATCGGCCACGGTGCGGCCCGGCACGTTGTACAGAATCATCGGGAGCGAGACGTTGTCGGCGATCGTACGGAAATGCGCGTACAGGCCATCCTGCGTGGGCTTGTTGTAATAAGGCACGACCGACAGATGAAAATCGGCGCCGGCAGACTTCGCGTATTGCGCGAGGCGCACTGCCTCGGCGGTGGCATTGGCACCTGTACCGGCCACGACCGGGATACGGCCGGCCGTATGCGCCACGGCGGTTTTGATCAGCAGGCAGTGCTCGTCGAAGTCGACCGTCGGCGATTCGCCGGTGGTACCGACAATGACAATCCCCGCGGTGCCATTCGCGACATGAAAATCGATGAGTTCGCGAAGCGCCGCAAGATCAAGCTCGCCGCCAGGCTGCATCGGGGTCGCAATTGCGACCAAGCTACCGGTCAACATAGAGTCAGGCTGGAAAAATGAAGCATTTTACTCCATCCGCCAACGGCGGCCGGGGTGGATTCGTGGATTCGACCACCAGGCATCACAGGCGTTCCGTCAGCCCTGCCGGGCCGGGATCTCTGGCGGCAGAATGGGCGGCCCACGATAGGCCGGTCCGACGGCCGCAAGACGGGCCACCACCACACTTCGATCGCCGACATCGTCACGCCCCTGCTCGAATGTGACAACCGTGAGCGGCAGTGGCGGTGCGCAGGCAAATTCCAGCAGTTCACCGTCGCGCAGCAGAAAGTCCGGATTGGTCGGCCGGCCAAACTGTTGGTTGCCCGCCGCAAAGGTCTCGTAAAGGATAACGCCGTCCGCCGCGAGTGCCGCCCGCAGGTGCGGGAACAACGGTCGATGCAGATAGTTGACCACCACGATTGCATCGAATACTTCGCCGGCCAACGGCCAGCGTCCGGTCTCGAGATCGAGGACGCGCGTTTCGATGCCTGGTACTCCCGCACTTGCAGCCAGTGCGACAGGGTCGCGATCCACAGCGAGAACGCGCGCACCGCGCGCTGCCAACAGGCGTGCATGGCGCCCGGACCCCGCCGCCAGATCGAGCACGTGCGCATGCGCCGGAATCAGCGGCGCAAAACGTGCAATGAACGGCGAAACATGGAGATTGGTGTGCGGCATCGTCATCCTTGGCGCGACTTGCGCGGCGACTTTCTCTTGGCCGACACGACGGTCGCGGTGGCCGGCGCAGGATGGGTTTCCTCGCGCAACCACGCAACGAATGCCATCGCCTCACGGCGCTCGTTGGTATGCGGTGCTGCGATGGCGAAATAGCTGCGCGGCGAGTCGTAGCGTTTGGCAAACGGCGCAATCAAGCGCCGATCGTCTAAAAAACGTGCGATCAACGGAATGCGCCCCAACGCGACACCCTGCCCGGCGATGGCCGCCTGAATCACCTGATCGTACAGCGAAAAATGCATTGCCCCCGCAGGTTTCAAATCGGGCTCCCCGTTGGCAGCGAGCCACGCGGGCCAATTGAGCCACGGCATCGTGCCGTTGGGGTCGTCGAGATGCAGCAGCACGTGATGCGCAAGATCGGCAGGTTGCCCAAGCGGGGCGCTTCGTCGGGACAATCGGGGGCTGGCCACCGGCATCAGCCGCTCACCAAAAAGTTGAAGTGCATCAGGCGGGGCACGCGTGTCGGCCAGATAGCGAACGGCCACGTCGACCTCGCCCCGCGCCAGATCCACAAGGCGATCATCCGCTGAAACATAGACCTCGATTTCGGGATGCCGCGCGCGAAATGTTGGTAGACGCGGGATCAACCACAACGAGGCGAATGACACCGTTGTCGACACGGTCAGTCCAGGCGGTCGGCCGCGCGTGCGCAGTGAATCCACGGCCATCGCGAGGTTGCGCAGCGCCGTCGTCACCTCGCCGTGCAACGTTTGGCCGGCGCTCGTCAGCACCAATGCGCGATGCCGGCGTTCAAAGAGCGCCATGCCCAACGCATCCTCGATGGCCCTGATCTGCCGGGAAAGTGCCGACTGCGTAACGAACAACTCTTTTGCCGCCAACGTGAATGAAAGGCGACGCCCGGCCGCTTCAAATCCGCGCAGGAAGTCGAGCGACGGTAGTTGGCGGAGCGTCTTATGCATGATCTGTACGCATGCGTTACATGCAGATTGGTCGTTTGAAACGTTCGATGACGGGGCGCAGCATCTATGCATACCGCTGGAGGACTGGCAATGACTCCGCGGCTCGCGAGCTGACGGCAAGTATGCGTCATACGCATGTAAAACGACAAGGAGCACGCCATGACCTGCTATGCACACGATCGCAGCATCGACCTTGCGGCGTCGGCCCACCTGACACTTGATAACGCCTGCGGTACGCCGCTGCGGGTGACGCGCGGCACGCTTTGGGTCACGCAGGAAGCGAGTTATGAGGACGTCATTTTGCACGCTGGCGATCAATGGACCATCGAACGGCAAGGGCGCACGGTGATCCAGGCCCACGAGGAGGCGCGCTTATGCGTGCCCGCGTCCGCCGCCGGTTGGACCCAGGCGCGGCACGAGCGCATTGCACGTTGGCGGCGGCGGTTGCAAGGGACGGTACGCGCCTCGGTCGCCGGTTGGCTCTGCCTGCGCGCCAAGCGGGTGCTGCCGTACTACTAAACCGCCGCTCCGCGCATTCCTTAGGCGAGGCTTCGGCCTCGGGGCGCGGCAAGCGATGCTGAAGCCTCGCCTACGGAACGAAGCGGCGGGGATGCTGCGGCGCGAGTGTAGTGGTGGGAACACAGCGGCGGGATTACGGCGGCGGACAAGCAGCAAGGCAAAAACGGCGACCGGAAGGACCTTGGCTATACTCGGTCACCTCATGCCTTCGCCTTCCGCCATCCGCGCCGTCGACCCGATCGTCGTTGCGCTGCCTCGTGACACTCCCTATCTCGGCCCTCTCGGGCCCGGCGAAGAGGTCAACGAACGCGGCTATTTCGTCCGTCGCGGCAATCGCACAATTTATCCTACCGTTGATCGTTCGGTGCTGGTCAAAATCACCGGGACCGACGGCACAATCGGCTGGGGCGAGACCTACGGCATCATCGCGCCCGAAGCGGTCGTCGCACTATTGCGTGACGTGATGATTCCCATCGTGCTGCGCCGCACCGCCGATGACCCCGCCGTGATCTACGAGGAGTTATACGATCTGATGCGCGTGCGCGGCGGGTCAGGCGGTTTTTATGGCGACGCACTCGCGGCGATCGACATCGCCTTGTGGGACCTCAAAGCGCGACGTGAAGGCGTGTCCCTGGCGCAGGCATTGGGCGGCGCGCGTACCCAGCGCATCCCTGCCTATGTCTCGGGTCTGCCCAAAGCCACGATGCATGAGCGTGTGGTGTTGGCGCAGGCATGGCGCGCGCGCGGCTTTCGCGGAATCAAATACGCGGCCGTCATATCGCGCGAAGGCGTCGCCGCGGAAATGCACGCGTTGCGCGCAGCGTTGGGCGCTGATGCCGATTTGATGGTCGACCTGCACTGGCAATATTCAGCCGACGAGGCCTTGGCACTTGCCCGCGATCTCGCGGCCGCCAAACCCTATTTCATCGAGGCGCCGTGCGCGCCGGAAGATATTCGCGGGCTAGCCCGCGTGACTTCCGAGTCGGGTGTGCCGGTGGCCGGTGGCGAGGAATGGCGCAACGTCTTCGAAGCGACGATGCGTCTCGATCACGCGCGGCTTGCGTATGTACAACCGGAAATGGCGCACACCGGCGTTTCCCAATTTTGCGCCATTGCGCGCCGCGCCGCGCAAGATGGGTCGGGCGTGATCCCGCACGCGACGATCGGTGTCGGAATTTTTCTCGCCGCCAGTCTTGCCGCGGCATCCACGCTGCCTGACTGCCCCTACCACGAGTACCAGCACTCGGTATTCGATCGCAACCTGCAATTTGTCGACACCACAATGCGTTGTTCCGCCGGCTTCTACGAAGTTGCGACGGGACCCGGCCATGGCGTCGTGCCGCGGCAGGTGCTTTGGGAACATATCGTTCCGATGTAACGCTTGAGGCCGCCTTGCTAGCGATCCTGCTGATCACATTTCCGTTTTTTGCGCTGGTGTTGTGCGGCTACGTGGCCACCCGGCGCGGCTTCCTGCCGCTGCCCGCCATCCCCGGGCTCAACACGTTCGTCCTCTACTTTGCACTGCCCTGCATGCTGTACCGATTTGGCGCGACGACGCCGGTGACCCAACTCCTGAATCCCGGCGTGGCCGGGGTCTACTGGATTTGCGCCTTGCTGATGGTGGGGCTTACGGTCATGGTGACGCGCAGCATGCGCATGAACTGGAACGATGCAGCCTTTGGCGCCCTGGTCGGTGCTTTTCCCAACACCGGCTACATGGGTGTTCCATTGTTGGTGGCGTTGCTGGGCACCGCGGCCGCGGGTCCGGCGATTGTCACGATCCTGGTCGATCTGTTGTTCACCAGTTCGCTGTGTATCGCGTTGTCGCGATTGTCCGGTGCGAACACACATGGTGCTGCCGTCGCGGCGCGCCATGCGCTCAAAGGGGTGGCCGCCAATCCGATGCCATGGTCCATTCTGCTGGGAGCACTGGCATCGGCAATGGGCCTCGTGCTGTGGACGCCGATCAAAGAGACCATCGGCCTGCTCGCCGATTCCGCGTCGCCGGTGGCGCTGTTCACGATCGGCGCCGTACTGGCACGTTCGCAGATGGAAAGCACCAATCCGACACCGCTGGTCGACTACGTGCCGGTGGCGCTGATCAAGCTTGTCGTGCATCCGCTCCTGGTGCTGGGCGTCGGCATCGCCGCCATCGAGCTTGGTGTTCCTCTCGAGCGCTTTGCGTTGACGGTCATCGTGTTGGTGGCGGCATTGCCCTCGGCCAGCAATGTGGCGATGCTGGCCGAACGATTCGGCGCCGATAACGGACGCATCGCGCGGATTATTCTCGTGTCCACCGCATTGGCGTTTCTGACCTTTTCCGGCGCGGTGGCACTGCTAATCTGAGTGCGCTACGGACCGCCGACCGCGCGCAGGTCGAGCGCGTGTTCGTGGCCGAGCCACAGCGCGCAGTCGCGATGATCGCGCAACTCGTCGTCGGTGTTGGGATGAATGAAAACATCCAACGCGCCGTGATTGAGTGCCAGCCAGCTGACGATGGATGCAAATTCGACAGGCACAAACGCGATCTGGAAGCTCCACATCGGATGCGGCCCGACTGGCCTCTCGTGAAAGCGGCCGAGCGTCATGCGGTCGGCAAACTGCGTGCCTACCACTTCGCGCAAAGCCCAAGCCGCTTCGCGTGACGTGGCGTCGAAATAGACGTGCGCGTGCCAATCGGAGATGCTGGTGACATCCTGCAATGCCATGGCAAGCGTTTCCTATGCAAGAGCGGGTAGGGTCAATAGGCAGAACTATGCCAGTGACCATCGCCAGCGACCAGTCAAACGGCGCGCGATCGTTCCCGGCGGCCGGCTTCACGCGAACATTCAACCTTGACCAGTTCTGCTAACCACTGGCCGGCCTCGATGAATGCCCGGCCCGACCGCTCGGCGCGACCCCGGATGTAGCTACCTTCGATTGCGGTGAGCACGAACCCGGCAAACGAGGCCGCGCGGTTCGGATTCGCAAGGGTAAAGTGCTCGGCGATCAATGCGGCGAATGCACCGAACATCGATTCGACCGCCTTACGCAGCGAATCGTCCGAGGGCATCAAATCGACAATGACGGTGCCGCCAGCGCAACTTGATTGGAAGCCCCCCTCCTCGAGTCGCCGTGCAAACGCCGCGAAAAGCGCCTTGACCTTGGCTTCGGGGGTGCGCTTGCCGACCATCGAGGCACGCATGAATGCCAGCACCCGCCCTTCGTAGAGCGTCAGCGCCTCCCGCGCCAA
>JBDTTY010000108.1:0-7516 GCA_040007975.1 Betaproteobacteria bacterium
GTCTTTAAGAGTCGAATTCGCAGTGGTAGGGTGACAAAGATGCGGCAAGGCAGAACGCCGCCGCCCTCAAGGCCCAATGTGAGTAGTGCGTGGAATAGTGCGTCAGCGGCGACTTATTTAGAACCACTCTGGAACCCGCATAGAATCTGGTACTTCGACGGACGCCCTCTCCGCCAGCTTGCGTCGCCAGGATCGTCAAAAGTGTATATTACGGTAATATACATTTGTGATCGATCTCGAACGCATCGTTGGCTTTGATTGGGATTCGGGCAACTCCCGAAAAAACGTCAATCACGGCGTATCGCAGAGTGAAGCGGAGCAGGTTTTTTTCGACCCGCGTTTGCTGATGGTCCCTGATCTCGTGCATGCTGCCGGTGAAACGCGGTTTCATGCCCTGAGTCAGACGATCGAAGGTCGCTACCTGCATGTAACTCTCACTTTGCGATCGAGCGAAGCGCTCATCCGTGTAATTTCTGCGCGCGATATGCATCGGAAGGAAAGGGTCAACTATGACCGCAAGGATTAAGGTGCAGAAATTCAAGTCGGAGGCGCAGGAGCGCACCTTCTGGGAAACCCGCGACAGCGCGGACCTTATCAACTGGTCGCAGGCCAAACGAGTGCACTTGCCAAATCTAAAGCCGTCAACGAAGAGCATATCGCTTCGACTTCCAGTGCACACGCTTGAGCGGATCAAGGCCGCGGCCAATGTCCGCGACGTACCGTATCAATCGCTGATCAAGATTTGGCTGGAAGAAAAGCTCTCGACGTAACGCGGACGAATCGTTGCTGCAGGACGCCGAACAGAGCGTTGATGACAATTCGCGGACGCAGGCGATCTTCGTGACCATGCGCAAGTTGATCGCGCGGCGCGACGTTCGCATGGCACGGAAGGAGGCGGGCTACGCAAGCAGAAGCCTGCGCAGCCGGTTCGTGTCCTACGACGAAACATTCGCACTGGACGATACGGTCAACATCCCGGCATTACTTCGCCGCAAAACGGAGCAGGGCAAGGGCGACACGATGTTGTAGCAGGCATCACAGCGAGGAGTCCGCTGGATCAATATTTCCGAGCCCTGGCTCACGGCTTGAGCCACCGCCCCGGTAATATGTCCGTGGTCTACCGTCAACCCGCCCGGAGGTCGTGATGGCTCCTTCCCTGCAAGCAATGTTGTCGCGCCATGCGCTGGCCCGGATGCAGCAGCGCGGCATTGGTCACGGCGTCATCGACTCGGTATTGCAGTATGGGCGGGAGTATCACGATCGTCACGGCGGCGTGATCGTGTGCCTGGACAAGCGCGGCCGGCGACAGATGCAGCGCGCCAGCGGCATGCGCGATGTCGACATCGACGCAATGACGGGCGTCTACATCGTCCTCACCACCGATGGAACGGTGATCACCGTGGGCCACCGCTACCGTCGCATGCGTCATCACTGACGCATGGATCGAACCGAGCGCTTCTACCGGATCGATCATCTTCTCAATGAGCGTGGGGTGGTCACGCGCCAGCAGTTTCTGGCCGAGCTCGAAATTTCTGCGGCCACGTTCAAGCGTGACATCGAGTACATGCGCAATCGGCTGCATGCGCCGATTCTGTGGAACAACGATCGTCAGGGCTACGAGTTTGGCGAGCCCGATGGCATCAGCCCACCGTACGAGTTGCCGGGACTCTGGTTCAACCAATCCGAGATCTTTGCGCTGCTGACGATGCAGCACTTGATCATGGGGCTCGATCCCGGGCTGCTGGCAACGCACGTGGCGCCGCTGCGGTCGCGCCTCGAATCGCTGCTGGAAAAGGGCAACGTGGGCGCGGACGAGGTGCATCGGCGTGTGCGCATTCTTGCGCTGGCCGCCAGAAGGATGCCGCCGAATGTGTTCGAGGTGATCGCGCACGGGGTATTGCAGCGTGTGCGGCTGCGCATCGGCTACCGTGCACGCAGTACCGGAGAGGCGACGTTGCGCGACGTATCGCCACAGCGACTGGTGCATTACCGCGACAATTGGTATCTCGACGCGTGGTGCCACACGCGGGATGACCTGCGGACGTTTTCGCTGGATGCAATCAGCACCGTGGCGCTGTTGAGCGACGCGTCGAAAAACGTCGACGAGGCGCTGCTCGATCGCAGCCTCGGCAGTGGCTATGGCATCTTCTCGGGCGACCAGGTGGAATGGGCGTCGCTCAAGTTCACGCCGGAACGCGCGCAGTGGGTCGCCACTGAGCAGTGGCATCCGGAGCAGCGTGGACGTGCGGAGCCCGATGGTTCGTATGTGCTGGAGGTGCCGTTTGCCGATTCACGCGAGCTGCTGATGGACATCCTCAAATACGGGGCGGACGTCGAGGTGTTGGGGCCGGAAGCGCTGCGTCGCCGTTGGGCGCAGGAAGTGCGCAGGATGTTGGCGCGACTTTAGTATCGCGCGTTGTGCCTGGGCCGCTGGCGATTTCGAGAATTACAAGTACGGGATTGGGCGCCAACATGGAGTCGCTTGTCAGCATTTTCGTCCGATACGTACTCCACCTGCTTGGAGTGCTTATTGTCGTCATCCTGTTACTGCTCGCAGGAAATTGGATCATCAGCGAATGGCGTGCATGGGACGGCGCAGCCCTGGAGCTCGATCGGCTGCGCGCGACCGGGACTGACGTTGCATCCCGGCAAGCGTCCATGCGACAGGCGGTGCTGGCACGGATACCGAAGCCCAATGCGCCGATCGAGGCGATTACCCAACAAAAAATGCAAATGGAGCAGGAAATTGGCGCACTCAAGGCCAAGCGAAGCCAGTTGCAGAGTCAAAACCCAATCAATCGTTTCGTCCCCGGCAGCAGTGCATTTCGGGATGGCCTCTTGTTGGACGTCGAAATCGCACTCGGCCAGCAGGCGTTGGCATACACGACGAATCTTTACGATCTCGTCCTCAAGCTGCGAAGCCGCGAGCAGCAGCTGGCGGTTGCAAATGCAGAAATGCTTGCAGTCTCGGCCAAGATCTATCAGCGGCTCGATGAGCTTTCGGCATTGGAGAGGTCCGCTGGCTTGCGCCTGATGATCCCGTTTTCGGACCTGCGCGCCAGGAAGACGAGACTGGGCGAAGAACTGGTTGAATTGACTGCAACGCAGGCCAGAGCAACCGCAAAATTTCAGGAACTACAGACTCCGATCGCCTCGCGCGCATCGTTCCCGCTCTTCGAAATTCAGAATGAGCCGATCGCAAAAATCCTGCTGCCACTGGAAGGCCGCATTGCGGAGCTTGACCGAAAGCTTGATGCGAGCACGATGCACAAGGTCGTGAAGCCCTTGCTGGATGTTCTGCCCACCGCGGCCTGGATCGTATTTGGAATTATTGTCGCCCCATTCGGAATCAAGTTCTTCGCATTTTTTGTCGTGGCACCGATTGCTGCGCGGCGGCCGGCGATCTGCCTGCTGCCCGATGCAAATGGATCGCTGAGCGTGCGTCACAGCACCAGGGTGGGTACAAGCGGACGATACACTTCAGGTGTATCGCAATCGCTTGTCCTCGCAGCGGATCAGGAGCTTCTCGCCCATTCGACTTATATCCAGAGCGTGGCGTCGCTGGCCAGCAAGCGGACCAAATGGCTGCTCGATTGGTCGATGCCGTTCACCAGCCTTGCATCGCACCTGTACGCACTCACGCAAGTGACGCCAGCAGGTGCTGAGCCCATCGTCCTCTCATCGACGGGCGATCCACTCAGTGAAATCGCCATCCTGGACTTGCCCGCAGGAGCAGCGATCGTGCTCCAACCGCGCTGCCTTGTCGGCATTGTCAAGCAACAGCATGAGCCGGTACGGATTACTCGGCACTGGCGCCTGGGGCACGTGAGTGCGTGGCTAACGCTGCAATTGCGCTACATCGTCTTTCACGGTCCCCTGTTATTGGTCGTGCGGGGGTGCCGCGGAATCCGGGTCGAACCGGTCAACGAGGGACGCGCGATCAATCAAGCCGCAACGCTGGGCTTTAGCGCCAACCTTCGTTACTCGACCAGTCGTTGCGAGACGTTTGGCTCCTACCTCATCGGGGCGCAGGAGCTTTTCAACGATCGCTTCGCTGGCCAACCGGGCTACTGCATCTATGAAGAAGTTCCGCGCGCCGGTTTCAAGGGCGGTATTGCGGGTCGGGGCATCGAGGGTGTCCTGGATACGGTCCTCAAGGTGGTTGGCATATAGCGTTCGTGCGCGGCGCGGCCGACCCTGAAAATTTCTTCGCCCACGCGTGGGCGGAGGGCCGACAGTGTTCGTGTCCCCCTCGACCAGCACGATTGATGCTTCCGCACCAATTGATCGATATTGAACAATTGGGATTCGTGCATTCGGTCACAGGGGGCCCGGGGCGCGAGCTGAGCCATGAAGTGTTGTTCCCGGATCAGTATCGCAATTCGCCTGCCGGGGAACCGACCGTGTTGAGTTAGCGGTCCCGATCAGCGCCATGAGGTAGAGTTCGACAGGATGCTTCCTTGTAAGGGTCAGCGCATCCGATGAGTCCGGATCGAAATACCCACCCACCGAGGTAACACGAATGCAATCACAACACCTGGCGCGGATCGGAATTGCACTCTGCGCATTCCTATTGCCGCTTCAATTGGCGTACGCCCAAGCCCCCGGCGACCGTCAGGCCGGCGAAGTGGTGAGTCTTGAGGGCGGCATGCTGACGATCAAGTCGTCGAACGGGCAGCCCGTCAGCGTGGCACTTGCCGACAACGTTCGAGTCACGCTGCGTTCCAAGGGCGACCTCGCCAAACTGGACTCGGGGCTCTACGTTGGCGCCACCGCTACGCCCCAACCGGACGGAACGTTGCTCGCGTCACAGATCAGCATCTTTCCTGAGTCGCTGCGCGGCACGGCGGAAGGTCATCGGCCGATGGCCAATCTTCCGGGCAGCACGATGACCAACGCGACGGTGAAGCAGGCCGCGAAGGCAACGGTAACCAATGCGAGCGTGACGGGAATCAGCGGAACGGCGGAAGCACGCAAACTGGTGCTGACGTATGCCGGCGGCGAGCAGACGGTGATCGTGCCGCCAAGCGCAGCGATTGTGCTTTCTGAAATCGGCGATCGCGCCGCATTGACGCCTGGTGCCAAAGTGATCATATACGTCACGCGCAAGCCGGATGGATCAATGGTGTCGGAGCGGGTCAGCGTCGGCAAGAATGGCAGCGTGCCTCTCTCTTGAGTTCACTTTTTAACCTTCAAGGCCGCGTCGCCATCGTCACTGGCGGCAACGGCGGCATCGGCCTCGGCATCGCCAAGGGACTGGCACAGGCTGGCGCAACCGTTGTCGTCGCGGGCCGCAATCACGACAAGAACGCGGAGTCAGCGGCTGCGTTATTGGCAATCAATCCGCAGTCGAAGCCGATGGCGCTGGAAGTCGATGTGACGAAAGAAGATGCGTGCAGTGCGATGGTGCGCACGGCGATGGATCGCTACGGCCGCATGGACATTCTGGTCAATAATGCGGGCACCAATATCCGCAAGCCGCCGCAGGATTACACACTCGAAGAGTGGCATATGTTGATCGACACCAATCTAACCAGCGCGTTCCTGTGCTGCAAGTACGCGTACGCGGCGATGAAGCAGGGCGGTAGCGGCAAGGTGATCAACATCGGGTCGATGACGTCGATTTTTGGCGCGTCGTTTGCCGGGCCGTACAGCGCGACCAAAGGCGGCATCGTGCAATACACGAAAGCGCTGGCCACTGCCTGGGCGAAGGACAACATTCAGGCGAATGCCATTTTGCCGGGATGGATCGACACGGATCTCACGCAACAAGCGCGCAAGGATATCGACGGACTGCATGATCGCGTGGTGGCGCGTACGCCGGCAGGACGGTGGGGCGTGCCGGGCGATTTTGCGGGCATCGCGGTGTTTCTGGCCAGCTCGGCATCGGACTTTGTCACGGGGACGGCGATCCCGGTCGACGGCGGGTATTCGTCCCAGGCTTGAGGCGCGAATGACCGTTACTCTGCGGTGATGCTCACGTCCGTCGCCGCAGCGCCTCCGGCAAAGAATGACGCCAGCCTGACCATTGCCAGCGTATCGCGCGCGCAATAGGTCCGCAGCGCGGTCTCGAGTTCGCGTTTACGCTCGCTTGTGGTCGCCGCACTCACCATCTCGAAATATACGGGCTCGACCATGTCGCCGCTTTGCACGGTGTCGAGGTTGCCATAGTCGAGATCGGGTGCCACGGTGGGCAGAACTTTCTTGATCGACCACGACCCCATCATCGCGGGATGGTAGTAGTGCTCGCGGGCGAAAGGCAGCAGGTCGAACAAACGCGACGCGATCTTACGTAGTGCGGGCGCGAGATCGGCAAAGGTCTGCGCCATCTGCATGATCACACCACGCTCGAACACGGCGTTGTAGACCATGATGATGCCGTCATCGCCGATCGTCGCGACCAGGCTTTGCGCAAACGCGCGGCGAGGATCGTTGCCAGTCGTATCGAGATAGGGCGGCAATTCTGTCATGCAACCGTCGGCGTCCTGCCGATGGCACGACCACTGCATCGGAATCTTCTGGTACGGACGCGTTCCTTGCCACATCGGTACTGCGGGGCCGACCGTTTCGAAGTCGAGGTAATAGCGCGGCCAGGGCAGTGCATTCATCTTGGCGGCCGCGGATGCGTCGAGATGCGCTTCGCCATTGTTCGTGGCAAGCCAGATGCGTCGATGATCGTCGCGTAACAATCGATCGAGTGGAACGTCGCGCAAATCGACAAAGCCGTCCCCACGCAATGCCCGCGCGAGCTTGGAGCTGTTGGGCAGCAACTCGACCGGATATTCAGTGCTGTCCGGTGTGCAGAATGCAAGAAACTCGCACTCGAAAGGATCATGGCATTGCGGCCCGACGGCGATCGCTGGCATCGGGCCGGCCAGATCACGTTGCGCAGCGGCAACCCATACGGGAATCTGCTCCTGCAGCGGCACGACGGCATCAGTCATATCGGCGAATGCAAACAGACCGCGATAGTCGCCGCCACCCGGGTAGACAAATCGATTGTCGATATGCGCCAACTCGACACGTTCGATGTCAAGACCCGCGCCGCGCGCCACCCACGTTTGGATGGCAGTGTCGGTAAGGTGCGAGTCCTTGACCTTGGTGGACGCCTTCACTTCGATCATACGGTAGCGGTCATCGCGGCGGATCAGCACGTCAGCCCGTACGAGCACGTCGTCGGTGCGCAAAGCGGGCTCGAACAACGTGAGGTCACCGGGCTGCGTGAGGGCTTCTGCCGTCTCGCGCAACGCGGACGAGAGGTCGAACACGTGCGCGATCAGGCGACCTTCGGGAAACAGTAGCTGGGCGGCAGCACCCACGAGATTGCCTTGCGCCATCCGATTTTCGACAGCCTCGCTTTGCTGTCCCAGCTCGCGGTGGAAGGTTTGCAGCCACAGGCGCTTGGGGCACTGCTTGTACGCGACCAACTTGGACTTGGAGAGCCTCATCCGCTGGATTCTCGCCCGAATGAGAAGGGGAGGATAGCGCTACGGCGTCAGAACCGTCCTACGCAACC
>JBDTTY010000109.1:0-7510 GCA_040007975.1 Betaproteobacteria bacterium
GCCTCCGCCACCATGTTCGGAATGATGAAGTCCGCCACCGCCGCCGCCGACGCATAACCCAGCGTGCCCGCATAGCCATTGGGCGTCATGTTCTTCATGCAATCGCGATACGGCGTCTTCTTCGGATCCGCAGTCCAGAACGGACTCGACTCATAGGCTGCCAACGGATGGCACACATAGCCGATTGATGCTTCCTGCCACGGCACGTACTGCTCCTTTTCCATCATGAAGCGCAGATATTCCTTGGCCGCATTCGGATACTTCGAATACTTGAAGATCATCATCGGAAACACGAGATTCAACTCGCGCGCCTTGCCATCCTTGCCCAGCGGGAAATACGCATGCTGGATATCCTTGGTCATTTCCACCAGCTTCGGATCGGTCGAGGTCTTCGCAGCGTAGTAGACCGAAATGCCGTTGGCGGTAAGTGAAAGTTGTCCGTCGAGGAAGGCCTTGTTGTTATTGGGGTCGAGCCACGACAGCGTGCCGGGTATGAACGTCTCGTACAGTTCCTTTGAATACTCGAGCGCAGCAATCGTCTCGGGGCTGTTGATCACGACATTGTTCTTCGCGTCGACCAGCTTGCCGCCGTGCGCCCACACGAGCCAGTGCGTCCAGCTCGAGTCACCTGTGGCGTTGCCCAGCGCGAAGCCGGCGGGCGTCCCTTTCGCCTTCATCGCCTGGCACAATTTCAGAAATCCCGCCATGTCGCGCGGCACCGTTTCAAAACCCGCCGCCTTGATATGGCTCTCGCGATACACGAGGGCGTTGCCGGCCGCACCCATCATGATCGCGACCCACTTCTTGTCGTGCATGCCGTAGGCCTTGGCGGATTCATACCAGCCACCGTACTTGTTGCCGAGATAATTGGCCACGTCCGAGACATCGACAAGCTTGTCCGGATACTGATGCGCGTCTTCCATGGTGCTGATGATGATGTCGGGACCGCTGCCGACGTTGGCGGCCACGGCAGCTTTGGGTCGAACGTCTTCCCAACCTTCGGCATCCACGCGCACCTCAATGCCGGTCAGCGCCGTGAACTTCTTCGTGTTTGCGGCCCACACATCTTCGTCACCCTGCACGAAGCGCTTCCAGCGCAGCACGCGCAGCTTGGCGCCTTTTTCCGGCACGACGCGATATTGCTGCGCCGCCGCCTCGCCTGCGAACAGGGCTGACCCACCACCCAGTGCACTGCTGATTGCAACACCGGCAGTTGTCTTCAGGAAATCACGACGATTGCTGTCACTCATCTGTTCCTCCTCGGGTTACGGGCCTTGAACGGTCCCTGTTCTCGTTTTCAAGCAGCAATACGGACACCGCTCGCCGCATCGAACACATGGGCGCGCGGCTGATCCGGGATCAGAACGATGCGATCGCCCGGTCGAACGGATACCCGGTCACGCATCATCGCGGTCACTTCCTGACCGTTGAAACGGCAATAGAGTTGCGTGTCTGCGCCGGTGGGTTCGACCACGACGACATCCACGGCCAGCCCTTCACCCTCGCCGACCGCGCAATGCTCGGGTCGAATGCCGTAGAGCAGTGGCTGACCATCGCTTACGGCACCGATACCCGCAGGCAGCGGCAGTGTCGCGCCGGTGGCAAAGGCGACGTGCGGCGTTGCGTTCACGATGCGCGTGGTGCCCGGAATGATGTTCATTGCCGGCGAACCGATAAAACCTGCCACAAACGTGTTGACCGGTCGATCGTAGAGCTGCAGCGGATCACCGGTCTGTTCGACAATGCCGTCGCGCATCACCACGATGCGATCGGCCATCGTCATTGCCTCGATCTGGTCGTGTGTGACGTAAATCGATGTGGTCTTCAGGCGCTGATGTAATTCCTTGATCTCGGTGCGCATCTGGACACGCAATTTGGCGTCGAGATTGGACAGCGGCTCGTCGAACAGGAACACCTGCGGATCGCGCACGATGGCACGACCCATCGCCACACGTTGCCGCTGCCCACCGGACAATTGCCGCGGGTAGCGATCGAGATATGGTGCCAGGCCAAGGATGTCGGCCGCCTTTTTTACGTGGGCTTCGATGACGTCCTTGGGCTGCTTGGCCAGCGTCAGCGCAAACGACATGTTGTTGCGCACCGTCATGTGCGGGTACAGTGCGTAGTTCTGGAACACCATCGCGATGTCGCGCTCTTTGGGCGCCACCCGATTGACGACGCGATCGCCGATCGAGACCTCGCCGTGCGTGATCTCCTCCAGTCCGGCAATCATGCGCAGCAGTGTGGATTTGCCGCAGCCGGACGGCCCGACAAGCACGCAGAATTCTCCGTCCGCAATGGCAACATCGACGCCACGAATTACGTGCGTCGTGCCGAACCACTTCTGAACGCCAGCGATCATTACCGCAGCCATCGTTCCTCCACGCCCTTATAGTGTCGCAAGCGGCGCGCTGGGCAAAAGCGCAACGCTGCGTCCAGCCTTTGCTGCGACTGCGTGTCTAGGGCTTGCGCGTCCCGCGCGCGACCACGTATTCGGGCTTGCCTGTAGCAAACCAGGTGATGATGTTCTGTGCCGCCTTGCGCCGCAATTCTGCTTCGGCCTCCACCGAATAGAACGCAGCGTGCGGCGTCAGGATAACCCGCGGATGCCGCAAAAGTACGGAATCGCGTGCAACGGGCTCTTCCGGCAGCACATCCAGAGCGGCGCCGCCAAGGGCGTCGGCTTCGAGAGCACGAACCAGATCAGGAATGTTCACGATCGCGCCGCGCGCCGTGTTGACGAAGTACGCACCCGGTTTCAACGCGCCGAAAAACCGGGCATCGATCATGCCGCGGGTTTCCGCCGTCAATGGTGTGTGCACCGATACCACGTCCGCCTGCCGCGCAAGCTCGGTCAGCGAATTCGCACGCTCGACGTAGGCCGGAAAGTCTCCGTCGATCAAATACGGGTCGTAGGCCACGACGCGCTTGAACACGTTGCGTGAGATATGGGCCATCCGCTTGCCGATGCGGCCGAGGCCGACAATCCCCAGCGTCATTTGCGATGGCCGCGCCAGCGTGCCGGAGGACATGTAGTACCAGGTACCTGCACCAATATCGCGGTGATAGGCCACGATGTTGCGAATTGACGCGAGTGCCAACGCCAGCGCATGCGTGGCGACTTCGCCGACACCGTAGTCAGGTGAGTTGCCGACCCATACACCGGCCTTCTCGCACGCTGCAGTGTCGATCGTGTCGTACCCCGCGCCGATCCGGCTGACGATGCCAAGCTCGGGCAACGCGGCCAGTACGGGCGTCGTGATCGGCGCATATTGCAGCAGGATCGCGCGACAGCCTTTGGCGTTGGCGATTACGTCGGCTTCGGTCTTGCACTGCGCAACGACGACGTCGATGCCTGCGGGTGCGAACAACGCCCGTTCAAGATTGATGTCGGGATAGTCGTTGTCGGCGTAGAGAATTTTGGGCATGCGATGGGGGCAGTGAGGGGAAACGGCGAAAGGGCGGTGGCAGAAGCGCTCGCAAGCGTACGGGCGAACCGCGCTGGTGGTCAAGTGGCCCGACCGATTGCGGACGACGTCGCGGGGTCGTGCCGGCAAAATATATGTGGCATCCTGCGCGCTCTGCGTTCCGAACCTCCGAGTACGCCATGACAACCCTGCTGCAAACCACGATTGCCGGCAGCCTGCCCAAACCGGCCTGGCTCGCCGAACCGAACCAACTGTGGGCGCCCTGGAAGCTCGAGGGCGACGCACTGACGCAGGGCAAGCATGACGCCGTGCGACTGGCGCTCTTTGATCAGGAACATGCAGGCATCGACATCGTCACCGACGGCGAGCAGACCCGTCGCCATTTTGTGACCACGTTCATCGAAGGTCTCGACGGCGTGGATTTCGCCAATCGCAAGACCGTCCGCATTCGCAATCGCTATGACGCTGACGTGCCGATGGTGGTCGGACCGGTCGCCCGAAAACGTGCGATTTACGTCGACGACGCGCGATTCCTCAGGCACGAAACCACCCGCAAGGTGAAATACACGCTGCCCGGTCCGATGACGATGGTGGATACGCTCTACGATGGCTACTACCGCAATCGCGAAAAGCTGGCGATGGCCTTCGCCGTGATCCTGAACGAAGAGGCGCTGGCCATCGCGGCCACCGGCGTGGACGTCATCCAGTTCGATGAGCCGGCCTTCAACGTCTATTTCGACGAAGTGCGTGAATGGGGTGTGGCCGCGCTGGAGCGGGCGGCACTTGGCCTGCCGTGCACAACCACCGTGCATATCTGCTACGGCTACGGCATCAAGGCCAACAACGACTGGAAAAAAACGCTGGGCGCCCAGTGGCGGCAATACGAAGAGACATTTCCGCTGCTGGCGGCATCATCCATCGATCAGGTGTCCCTGGAATGCGCAAACTCGCATGTCCCGCTCGAGCTGATCGGGCTCCTGACGGGCAAGGACGTGCTGTTGGGCGCCATCGACGTGGCCAGCGACCGGGTCGAGTCCCCCGAAGACGTGGCGGCCACCATCCGCGCGGCGTTGGCCTATGTTCCGGTGGAGCGGATCCTGCCCTGCACCAACTGCGGGATGGTGCCGCTGTCGCGGGATGTGGCACGGGCCAAGCTGGGAGCGCTGGCTGCCGGCGCGGCGTTGGTACGGGCCGAACACGGGGTCTGACGGGACGAGCGCCGGGGGCTGGTACACCGGGCGGTGCGTCAAGGCAGGCCGCAGCAGCAGGCCCCACCCTCACCGGCCGCCTGTCAGGGCCGGGGGACTTCCCAAAGCTTGACAGGCCGTGTACACTCCCAAAGGTGTTTTGTTTCAAGTACTAGAGTACGTGCCGGCTCGGTCGTTTGTGTCACATGCGCGCGATCGCGGTTCTGTAGATTTCTGTCCTTGAGAATGAAACATGGGGCGGGCGTCCGCCCGCCGATTATTTATCTTAAGGAAATACAGAAATGGCAACAGGTACCGTGAAGTGGTTCAATGACGCGAAGGGTTTCGGCTTCATTACTCCCGACGGCGGTGGCGAAGATCTTTTCGCGCACTTCTCCGCGATCAACATGCCCGGCTTCAAGACGCTGAAGGAAGGCCAAAAAGTCTCCTTCGAAGTCACGCAGGGCCCGAAGGGCAAGCAAGCCAGCAACATCCAGGCTGCTTGAACTTTTAGCACTACGCAGTAAAAAAAGGCCGGGAGATTCCCGGCCTTTTTCTTTGGTTGCGCCAACTTCGCGCAACGCACGATCCGGGGATCACCGCATGGCGGTCACCGGAGGCGAGACTTAAGCCTCGCGTCAGGTGTCCCGACGTCCCACGAGACTGCAGCCTCGTCTACGATGCTTTGCGCTTCATCTGCCACGCCCCCAACCCGGCGATCAACAACATCATCAGCGCCAATCCCAGGGGCGCGTTGACCGGAATCGGCTCGATCGATCCCGTTCCCGGAACCACCACTGTGACGGGTGCGGTTGCCGGGGGCGCATTGCCACCCGAGGTCGCCAATGCGCTGGTGACATTGACGAATGATCCTGTCGCCGAGGCCAGCACGCCCACGACAATCGTGCAGCCACCCGGCGGAATGCTCGAGCCTGCGGCCATCGTGATCAACGTCGACGTTACGGTGACGCCGCTGCATGTCCCGGTGTTGGGCGACGTGATCGTCAATCCAGCGGGCATCGGATCGGTGAAGGGGGCCGTCAACGTCACCGGCGCAACCCCTGAGTTGCCGAGGCTCAACGTCAGCGTCACGCTGGAGCCCACTACGATCGTGCCGGGCACAAACGCTTTACTGAGCGTGATGGCCCCCGCCACGACAGTGAGCGGTGCCGTTGCCGGCGGCGTGGTGCCCGCGCCTGTTTGCAATGCACTGGTGGTGTTGATTACCGTGCCCGGCGTCGTCGACGTGATCGTCACGATGATCGTGCAACCACCCGGTGGAATCGTGCTGCCGGTGGCCATCGCGATCGCGGTCGACGTGACAGTCACGCCGGTACAAGTGCCCGTGTTGCCCGATGTCGTGGTCACCCCTGCCGGCATCGTGTCGGTGAACGGTGCCGTCAACGTCAACGGACTGGCGTTCGGATTGCCGAGCGTGAGTTTCAATGTCGCGATGCCAGCCGGTGCAATCGTCGACGGCGCAATCGACTTGGTCAGTGTGCCTGCGGCACCCACCGTCACCGTCAACGGCGCACTGGCGGGCGGCGTGGTGCCGGCGCCGGTCTGTAATGGACTGGTGGTGTTGGTCACCGTGCCCGGCGTCGACGATGTGATCGTGACCACGATCGTGCAGCCGCCCGCAGGAATCGTCGCTCCCGATGCCATCGCGATGGATGTCGATGTCACCGTGACACCGGTACAGGTCCCGGTGTTGCCCGATGTCGTCGTCACGCCGACGGGCATCGTGTCGGTGAATGCGGCCGTGAGTGTCAGCGGTGAGGCGTTGGCATTGCCGAGCGTCAGCGTCAGCGTGGCCGTACCGCCGGCAGCAATCGCCGCCGGTGCAATGGTCTTGGTCAGCGTCGACACGCTGCCACCCGTCACCGTCAACGGCGCACTGGCTTGCGGTGCGGATCCAAGCTGCGTTTCAAGCGTACTGGTGACGTTGGTAACGCTGCCGGGGGTCGATGACGTGATCGTGACGACGATCGTGCAACCGCCGATCGGAACCGGGCTGCCGGACGCCTTGGTGATCACCGTTGGTGTCACTGTGATGTCAGCACATGTCCCCGTGTTGCCCGACGTGGTCGTGACACCGGCGGGCATCGTATCGGTGAACGGCGATGCGAGCGTCAACGGTACGCCGTTGGGGTTGGCGAGCGTGATCGTCAGCGTGGCCGTACCACCGACTGGAATCGTCGCCGGAACAATCGTCTTGCCAAGCGTCGATGCCGTGGCGGTGACCGTGAGCGGCGCACTGGCTGGCGGCGCGGAGCCACCTGTGGTCACCAGCCCGCTGGTCGTGTTGGTCACGGCGCCAGGTGTTGACGATGTGATCGTCACGACGATCGTGCAGCTACCCGGCGGAATCGACGTACCCGCCGGCATCGTGATCGATGTCGAGGCCACGGTGACGCCCGCGCAACTGCCGGTGTTGCCGGACGTTGTCGTCACGCCGGCCGGCATCGGGTCGGTCAATGCAGCGGTGAGCGTGATGGCAATCGAGTTGGGATTGCCGAGCGTGATGGTCAGCGTGGCGCTGCCGCCCAACGCCATGGTGCCTGGTGCAATTGCCTTGGCGAGAGTGGGCAGCAACAACGGCACCGGCGTGACCGTCGACGTGTTGTTACCGGGAATGGGATCAATCACCGGCGACGACACCACCGCGGTATTGCCATATGGGCCGCCCGCATTAACCGTTGCGGTGATGGACAAAGTGGCACTTGCGGCATTGGCGAGATTGCCGATGGTCCAGAGCCCGGTCGTGGCAACATAACTGCCTTGCGTTGCCGTCGATGACACGTAGGTATAGCCCGCCGGAAGCAGATCGACCACCTGCACCGCGACCGCATTGTCGGGACCGTTGTTGGTCGCGACCAGCGAGAACACCACGTT
>JBDTTY010000110.1:0-7450 GCA_040007975.1 Betaproteobacteria bacterium
TCGGCGTACATCACGTCGGCACCCTTCTCGATCATCGCAAACGCCGCTTCCTTGGCCTTGGGCGGATCAAACCATGAACCGATGAAGCTGACGTAGAACTCGACCTTGGGATTGGCTTCCTTGGCCCCGGCCATGAACGCGTGCATCAGACGATTGACCTCGGGAATGGGATAGCCACCCACCATGCCGATCTTGTTGGTCTTGGTCATGCCGCCGGCAACTATGCCCGTCAAATACGCGGGCTCCTGAATGTAGTTGTCGAACACCGCAAAGTTGGGTTCCTGCGGCTTGCCGGACGATCCCATCAGGAACGACACCTTCGGATAATCCTTGGCCACCTTGCGCGCCGCTGCTTCCACCGCGAATGATTCGCCGACGATGAACGTGTTGCCTTTTTCGGCAAACTCGCGCATCACGCGTTCGTAATCCGCGTTGGCCACTTTTTCGGAGAACACATACTCGATCTCGCCACGATCCTTGGCGGCATTGAGCGCCTTGTGGATCCGGCTGACCCATTGCTGCTCGACCGGCACCGTGTAGATCGCCGCAACCTTGGTCTTGGTCTGCGCTTGCGCTACACCCATGCCGGCCGCCACTGCCAGCATCATCATTCCTGTCAATGTCTTCACTACGGAACGTCGCGTCAGCATTGCCTTTTCCCCTGAATTCGAATTTTCCGCGCGACTCAGTTCAACACCAGCGCGTGCGCGTCCCGGCTGGTGATCGTGTCCTTGGCGAGATGCAGACGACTGGACCTCGGTACGCCCGCCAACAGATATTCCATCTGGTCGGCCAGGATCCGGCGATTGCGCAGGATGAAGTGCTCGTGGCGATTGGGCACATACGGCACATACAGGAGCGGCATATGGGCCTGCTCGGGGGAGCGCCCGCCTTTGCGCGTGTTGCAACTGCGGCACGCGGTCACCGTGTTGGTCCACGTGTCGCGACCGCCGCGGGAAACCGGCACCACATGGTCCCGCGACAGGTCACGCAACAAAAAGCGTTTGCCGCAATAGCCGCACAGTTGGCGGTCGCGTGCGAAAAGCATCGGATTGGTGAGGCCGGGCGCATGCAAATGCGAACCGGCACCGGTTCCCTTGATGGCGAGAATGGATTTGGTGGCCAGGCGCGATCGTTCGCCGTTCCTTTGCCAGCCACCGCGAAATTCGCAGACCTCGCGTCCGATCGACCACGCGACCATCTGCTTCGCGTGATACGTAATGGCCTCTTCGAGTGCCACCCACGCCTGGGGTAGCCCGGCCATGTCGACAGTGAGAACCAGCGGTTCCATAGATTCGAACGATCATAGCATTTCGCACTGTCATTTCGTCACGGCCCCGGCGGGCGAACCCGCCGGGGTTGTCGCGACTGTTGACCGCCTCAAGCGGGCACGCTTGACGCGGCGGCGATCCCGATCGTCGGTTGGGAAGGCCGCGCACAGCCTTCGTAATCGCCGGTACTGCTTTTCCGTGTCACCACGGAGTCTTCGTCGTGAACATAGATTCACCTCCCCGCCTGACTGCGGCGGCAGGTGGGGCTCACCGCACCAACGGCGCGATATCCGCCGACACCCGTTTCGACGTTGCTGCCCCGACGCGCCACATGACCCGCCGGCCCTGCCTCCGGTGTTGCCACCGGATTTTTCAACAGTACTACTGCCCCATTGCGTACTTGCATGCCAGCTCGAACAACTTCCGCGCCACGCTTTCCGCTTCGTGTGCTGCTTCCGCCGCAGCGATCCGGATGATCAAACCATCCGCCGCCCGTCGGTAAATCCCTTCGCGACCAGCCTTGATGAGCTTGAAATACTCCCGCCGGTAGGGTCGCTCCAGTTCTTCCAGGAGTCGTGCCATTTTGTGTGCCTCATTGTCATCAATTATTGTGGCAACGGGCAACAAACCTGCCCGGCGCCGTTTGGCAATCCGGGCTTTCCTGTGGGCGGGAAACGCGTCGTTCTATACGTCGTCTCCCGGCACGGAAACCGGACCACCGTTGCATTGCATCCCCGACGGACCCGTCGCCTTCGACCACAGGTTCGCGCCAGCGGCGAACGCAATGGGGTTGGAGGCGCCGTAGGCCGAGACGCCGACGCACGTCGGCATGCCGGACGCGAGTCGCGCTGCGAGGCTGGTGCGGGTGTAGCGAGCGGCTTGCATGGTTTCCGTTCTCCTTTCCAAGCGGTCCGTGCGCGCGGGATGCGCGAACGACCGATCGTCCGGTGCTCAAACCCGGGCGGAACGAAACGGAAGGGTAGAACCGACTGCGACGACCTTCCGAACTTTCCGCCTGTCCTCCTGGCGGAAATTCTTCCGGTCGGGAGAGGCTACAACGTCGACATTGCGCCGGTAATGACCGGCGAATTGTCCGATTTTCGATGCAGAGCGCAAACGAACTCCATGGCTGCGCCGCGCGCTTTTAGCGCGTGGGCAAAAATTCTGGAGGTGCGTTGGCTGGTTTGCATCGATTCGGCTACGGCATTGCATCCGTGTGAGTACAGGAGATGCGATAGTATGCGCGGGCACCCCGATCGCGCAAGCACATTCCACTCGCCACGCAGCCGCACCGTGACAAATTTGCAACACACACTATTTGACGCCCGCGGACGCGCCCGCCGGGTCGACCCGCGATGAAGTTCGGGGACCGACTGCGGCTCGTGCGCGGCGCTGCCACACAAAAGGCCTTTGCCGCGAGCTTGGATGTGCACGAAAATTCGGTGGCCAATGCCGAGCGTCGCGACTCCGCCACGCAGGACTACCTCTTGCGAATCGCGGAAGTTCACCGGATCAATCTGCACTGGCTGCTCACGGGTCAGGGCACAATGCGCCTCGAGGATCCGGAAGGTTCGCTGCTACAGGAAAAGCTGTCCGTCGCGCTGACGGATGCACTGCGCGTCGCCTATGGTGCCCGTTACGCCAGCCTGCCCCTGCTCACGCGGGCCCGCGCGCTGCGGGCTGCATCGACGTATCTGCGCGCCATCGGCATCACCGAGGACACGCTGCCCGACACCGAGGCGCTAGCCAAACTGGTCAAGCTGACGATCGACGTGATGCAAAAAGTGGAGTGACCATGCGCCTGCAACATCTTTGCTCCGGACTCCATGCGATGGGCGTCGCGTTTCTGTTCACGTTCGTGGCATCGACGCCCGCGCTGGCTATCGCGCCGTTCGTCGTACCCGATACGGCCATCGAGTATTACCACGCTGGTTTCGACCACTATTTTCTGACCCGCCTCCCGGCGGAAATCGATGCGCTGGATGGCGGGCGTCTACAGGGATGGACACGCACGGGCCGGGCTTTCCGAATTTACGTGTCCGCCGCCGCGGCAGGCTCAGTTGCCGTCAATCCGGTCTGCCGGTTCTACATCCCGCCACAGCACGGCGACTCGCATTTCTTTTCGGCATCTCCGATCGAATGCAACGACGTCCTGAGCAAGATCAGCGTCGATCCCAACTACTCGGGCTACACCCTCGAGTCGCCCGACGTGTTTTACGCGCCGCTGCCGAACACGATCAGCGGCTCCTGTCCCGCAAATCACTTTCCGGTCTATCGCCTATGGAATCAACGCGCCGATTCCAATCATCGCTACACGACCGACCCCGGCATCAAGACTGCGATGCTGGCCCGCGGCTATGTCGCCGAAGGCTATGGCAACGATGCAGTCAGCCTCTGCTCGCCCACCGCCGTTTTGGTCGATGCACTCACGCGTGCGTCCGGCACGTCGCCATTTGCGGCGGGTTGCGAACGCGTCACGTCGACTGGTGTTGCAGCCATCGGCGCCGAGGTCGAGCCCTATCTGGCAATCAATCCCGTCAACCCGAACAACTTCATCGGCGTCTGGCAGCAGGATCGCTGGTCCAACGGTGGCGCGCGCGGCGTCAGCGGCGCAATCTCGATGGACGGCGGTGGTACATGGATGCGCACGTCCGCACCGTTCTCGCGATGCTCCGGTGGCACTGTGGCCAACGGTGGCGACTATGAGCGTGCGACGGATCCTTGGGTCACATTCAGTCCGGACGGCGTCGCATATCAGATCGCACTCGGCTTCAACAACCGGACCAACGCCGACAACGCCATTCTGGTCAGTCGCTCGATCGATGGCGGTCAAACGTGGAGCAATGCAACCACTGTGCGGCGCGACGGCGCCGATGCGTTCAACGACAAGGAAGCGATCACCGCCGATCCTACCGATGCACGCTACGTGTTCGCCGTGTGGGACCGGCTGTCCGGCAACAACGGGCCGACGTGGTTTGCGCGTACCAGCAACGGGGGCGCCACGTGGGAGCCGGCGCGCGAAATCTACAACCCGGGCACAACGGCACAGACGATCAACAACCAGATCGTGGTACTGCCTGATGGCACCGTGGTGCTGTTCTTCACCGAACTCGCCACCGTTGGCAACGCCGACGCCCGCTTGCGCATCATCCGCTCGTCGGACAAGGGCGCCACGTGGTCGTCACCGATCACCGTTGCGGAGCATCAGAGCCTCGGCACCGTCGACCCCGAAACGGGCAACCCGATTCGCGATGGTTCCATTCTTGGCGCGATTGCAGCGGGCAAAAATGGCACGCTTGCCGTCGTCTGGCAGGACGCGCGCTTTGCGGGCGGCGCGCGCGATGGCATCGCCTTTGCGCGCTCGACCGATGGTGGCTTCACGTGGTCGACGCCGGTTCGCGTCAACGGCGCGCCGGCGGTACCGGCCTTTCTGCCCACCGTCGCCATTCGCGACGATGGCGTGATCGGCGTCAGCTATTACGACTTTCGCAGCAACACGATCGACCCGAATACGCTACCCACCGATTCGTGGCTGGCGACATCGAGCGACGGTGTGAGTTGGCAGGAGTCGTCATTGGCGGCAACCTTCGACTACGCGACCGCGCCGATTGCCGGTGGCAGCCTGTTCCTTGGCGACTACACCGCATTGGCGACAGTCGGCACGTCGTTCGTGACGTTTGCCGGGCGCACGACCGGCAATCCCGCCAATCGCAGCGACATCTTTGCCTCGTTGTATCGCGAGCCGGTCAATGTCGCCGCGGTCGCGAAGATGGTTCGCATGGACGCGACAACCATGCCGTCGCTGACCATGACGCCGGACCTTGCGGCGCGACTCGACGCCAACGCCCGGCGTGCGCTCGCGCAGCGACTCGCCGACCGTACGACGCCGTAGGTGAGGCGGTAGGCGAGGCTTCAGCCTCGCGGGGCGTGGTACGCGAGGCTGAAGCCTCGCCTACAGCCTCTTGGTGCAGACCAAATGACTGCGTTACAACAACGTGACTTTGCCAGTCGCGATGTCGTACGTTGCCGACACGATGTCGATCTTCTTCGACTTGTAGGCCTGTTGCATGATCGGTGGCGAGTTTTTGACGCGATCGGCTTGGCGCCGCGCATTTTCGGCGATCGCGTTGTCCAGCAAATTGCCTTTGGCGGTCTTCTCCGCCACCAATACGGCGGGCTTGATCGCCTGAATCAGTTGGGGCAGGTGGCCGGGAAGCACGGCCTTGTCCTTCAGCACCTTGATCGCCGCGTCGACCGCGCCGCATCCCGAGTGTCCCATCACCATCACCAGCGGCGTGCCGAGAAACTGAACGCCATACTCCAGCGACGCCAACAAATCGGGACTGACGACGTTGCCGGCCACGCGCACGACAAAGAGGTCGCCGGGGTTCTGATCGAAACAGAGCTCGGGCGCAACGCGCGAATCCGCACAGCTCAAGATGGCGGCGATCGGATACTGACCCGATGCGCGCGCCGCGCGACCCAACGAGAAATCCTTCTGCTCGGGTGTGTTGGCGGCGTAGCGTGCATTGCCGTCCATCAGTCGCTTCAGCGCTGCGTCGGGGCTGATCGCGTTCTGCGCGGGCGCGGCGCCGGCCTTGGGGGGTTCCGCCGCAAACGCCTGTCCGATCACCCACGGCGCCAGCGCCACCATGGATCCCGTCCTGAGAAAGTCTCGGCGTGATGCGCCCGCAACGTGTTGGTCATCGCCACAAATGTCGCACATATTCTCAACGCTCCTCGTTGTTATAAGAAATCCCCAACCCGCGAGAGTGTGGGGTCAGACACGCGACTATTGCAAGGCTTCGCCGCAATAGTCGCGTGTCTGACCCCACACTCCCACAGTCTCGCGGTCCACAATGAGCGAGGCTGAAGCCTCGCCTACAATCCTCCACGTCAAAGATCCAGCGCCACCCGCGTGCCTTGCTCGATCGCGCGGCGCGCGTCGAGTTCGGTCGCAACATCAGCACCTCCGATCAACTGGTGCCGCACGCCTGCAGCTACCAGCGCATCGACCAACTCGCGCTGCGGTTCCTGTCCCGCACAGATGACGATCGTATCCACATCGAGGAGCTGTGGCTTGCCGTCGACACGAACATGCAGGCCCGCATCGTCGATCCGATCGTATTCGACGCCCGCCATCATTGCAACGCCGCGCCGCTTGAGCAACGTGCGGCGAATCCAACCCGTGGTCTTGGCCAGGCCCGCGCCAACCTTGGTGTCCTTGCGTTGCAATAACCACAACTGACGTGGCGGCGGCACTTCATGCGCCGCCTTGAGTCCACCGCGATGCGCAAAACTCGCGTCTATTCCCCATTCGTTGCGGAACGCGACGATCGCGGGATCATCCTGCGCACCGTCGCTCATTGCGCCGTCGGGCGCGTTGTCGACGGACAATAATTCCGCCACATCAAATCCGATGCCACCCGCGCCGATCAACGCTGCCCTGGGGCCCACTGCACGACGCCCCGCCACCACGTCGACATAGTTCGCCACTTTCGGATGCTCGATGCCCGGAACGGCCGGTGTGCGCGGCACGATGCCCGTGGCCAGCAATACCTCGTCGAAGTCTGCGAGATCCGCAGCCCCCGCGCGATGGTCAAGTCGCGTCACGACACCAAGGCGCTCGAGACGTGTGCGGTAGTAGCGCAACGTCTCCGCAAATTCTTCCTTGCCGGGGATGCGTTTGGCCAGATTGAACTGGCCACCAATCTCGGCCGCCGCGTCGAACAGCGTGACCGCATGGCCGCGCTCGGCGGCGGTCACCGCAGCGGCCATACCCGCCGGCCCTGCGCCAACCACGGCGACCTTCTTGCGCACGGTGGCAGGTTGCAACTTCCATTCGGTTTCGCGGCACGCAAATGGATTGACGAGACACGACGCGATCTGCCGCGTAAAAATCTGATCGAGACAGGCCTGATTGCACGCGATGCACGTGTTGATTTCGTCGGCGCGACCGGCGGCGGCCTTGTTCACGAAATCGGGGTCGGCCAGAAACGGTCGCGCCATCGATACCATATCGGCGTCGCCGCGACCCAGCACATCGTTGGCTACGCGCGGATCGTTGATGCGGTTGGTCGTGATCAGCGGAATCCTGACCGAACCGCGAAGACGCCGAGTGACCCACGCGAACGCCGCGCGCGGCACCATCGTGGCGATGGTAGGAATGCGCGCTTCGT
>JBDTTY010000111.1:0-7426 GCA_040007975.1 Betaproteobacteria bacterium
ATCAATGCCGACGACAAGCTGAAGGCCGTGTTCGGTGGCAAAGGCAAGGTCTCGATGTTCGAAATGACCAAGCTGGTGTCAAATCACCTGAAGTAAACATTCTTCGCCGCGGGTCACGCGTACTGCGCGTCATTCACGGTTCGAGTTACGGTCGGCCTCGCGGCAACGCGTGTGCCGGCCGTCTTCATTTCAGGCGGGCGGTTTGCGCTTTGGCCAATCGTCTTCGTCGACGAGAATGCGGATCACCCGCGTGCGCTTGCCGCCGGCAAAGCGCTCCATCTGCACCAGGATCGGAAAACGCTGCGCCAGCGCCGCGCGCGCCGCATCCTCGTGCTCGAAGGTCAAGAGTTTGCCGTCATCGGCAAACACATCGCTCCAAATGCCCTTGTCGTCCTGCACTTCGATCTTGAACATGCGATATGCTCGATCTCATCGAGCCGATTGCAGTGCGGCAATCCGCACTTCAATCGGGGGGTGCGTCGAGAACAGCGCCATGAACGCCGACTTGTCGGTAATGCCGAAAGCCTTGATGTTTTCGGGCAACTGGCCGGGCTCGAGGCCGCCCAAACGCCGCAATGCGTTGACCATCGGTGCCGACGAGCCGACGTATTGTGCCGAGCCTGCGTCAGCGCGGAATTCGCGGTGCCGCGAAAACCAGGCGACGATGATCTGCGCCAGCACCCCCAGCACCACCTGCAGCACCATCACCGTGATGAAGTAGCCGGGACCGTTGCCGCGTTCGCTCTTGAAGACCGCGCGATCCACGATGGACCCGATCACGCGGGCGAGGAAGAACACAAACGTATTGACCACGCCCTGCACCAGCGCCATCGTCACCATATCGCCATTGGCCACGTGCGCCACCTCGTGCGCCAGAACGGCCTCCACCTCTTCCTTGTTCATCGATTGCAGCAATCCGGTGGATACCGCCACCAATGCCGAATTGCGAAATGCACCCGTTGCAAAGGCGTTGGGCTCACCTTCGTAGATTGCCACCTCGGGCATGCCGATGCCGGCCTTCGTCGCCAGTTTGCGTACGGTTTCCACGAGCCATGCTTCGGCTTCGTTGGAAGGCTGGTCGATCACATGGGCGCCGGTCGACCGCTTGGCCATCCATTTGGAAATCAGCAACGAAATGATCGAGCCGGTAAAGCCGACCACGGCGGACATGACGAGGAGCCCGCCGTAGCTCGCACCACCGCCGACTGCCTGGTCAAGGCCGAACACGCGGATCACGATGGCCAGGACCAGCATCACCGCGATGTTGGTCGCAAGAAAAAGAAAGATTCGTTTCATGTCGGGTTCCGAAGTGGAAAATACGGCGTAATCTTAGCGTGCGCGACGCACGCCTGAATGTCGCAACAATGGGGGCATGCGCGCGCTCGCGCAAGGGGTGCCTAAACGCCGACGCTGCGCCGGCATGGTTCAGCCTGGCGCCGGCTTGCTCCAGGAGTCCCGCAACGTGACGGCACGGTTGAACACTGCACGTCCGGGGGCATGATCCAGGAGGTCGGCGACAAAGTAGCCGTGGCGCTCGAACTGATAGCGCTCTTCCGGCGGCGCCATACCCAGCGCGGGCTCGACCCAGGCACGCAACACGCGTTTGGAATCCGGATTGAGATCGTCCAGATAGTTGCGCTCGATGGCATCCACGGCCACGTCGTCGTCACCTGCGACCACCAGCGACGCGGGGGGCGTATCGGCAGCCTGCGCATCGCCGCGCGTGCCCCAGGGGTTACGTGCGCCGGGAAACGGCACTCGGAACAATCGGTCGTAGATACGGACTTCGGCCGGCACGGCATGCTCGGTCGACAGCCAATGAATATTGCCTTTCACCTTGCGCGCGTCCGCGCCGGGTGTGCCGCTACGCGTGTCGGGATCGTACGTGCAATGCACGACGGTCACGTTGCCCGCAGTATCCGTCTCGACACCCGTACAGCGAATGATGTAGCCGTAGCGTAGCCGTACTTCCGCGCCGGGCGAGAGCCTGAAGTACCCTTTGGGTGGCGTCTCCGCGTAGTCGTCGCGCTCGATCCACAACTCACGCGTCAACGGCAGCGCGCGCTTGCCGAGTTCGGGCCGCTGCGGGTGATTGGGCGCGAAGCAGTCTTCGCTCGTCCCCGCCGGAAAATTGTCGAGCACGAGCTTGATCGGGTCGAGCACGGCGATGCGCCGCTGCGCACTTCCGTTGAGATCGTCGCGCATGCAATCCTCAAGCACGCTCATGTCGATCCACGAGTCAGACTTGGACACGCCGGTTCGCTCGGCCAGCAGGCGAAAGCCCAAAGGCGTGAAGCCGCGACGACGCGCACCCACCAATGTGGGCATGCGTGGGTCATCCCAGCCATCCACATGGCCACCCGTCACGAGTTCGATCAGGCGGCGCTTGGACAGGACGACATACGTGAGATTGAGCCGTGCAAATTCGTACTGCTGCGGCAGCGGACGTTCGAGCAGGCCGCCATCGGCCAGCTTGTGGATCACCCAATCGTATAGCGGACGGTGATCCTGAAACTCGAGTGTGCAGATCGAATGCGTGATCCGCTCCAGCGCATCGGATATGCAATGTGTGTAATCGTAAAGCGGATAGATGCACCAGGCGTCGCCGGTGCGGTGGTGGCGCGCGTGCCGGATCCGGTAGATCGTCGGGTCGCGCAGATTCATGTTGGCGCTCGCCATGTCGATCTTCAAGCGCAGCACGTGCGTGCCGTCCGGAAACTCGCCTGCCTTCATCCGGCGCAGCAGATCGAGATTCTCCTCGACCGCGCGGTTGCGAAACGGACCGTCGTGCCCGGGCTGCGTCAGCGTGCCACGCGTCGCCCGCATCGCCTCGGGCGACTGACTGTCGACATAGGCCAGACCCTGCTCGACGAACCACTCGGCAAACCGATAGAGGTCCCCGTAGTAGTCGGAGGCATGGTAGCGATGCCCGCCCCAGTCAAAGCCCAGCCAACGCACGGATGCCGCGATCGAATCCTCGAATTCGATTTCTTCCTTCAGCGGATTGGTGTCGTCGAACCGCAAATGGCAGGTGCCACCATTTTCTGCGGCCAGACCGAAATTCAGGATGATCGACTTCGCGTGACCGAAATGCAGGTAGCCGTTGGGCTCCGGCGGAAATCGCGTGACAATGCGCCCATCGTATTTGCCCGCACGGTTATCGTCCGCGATGATCGTGCGCAGAAAATTGGCGGCGGGCGCCGGCGACGCGGAACCCGTCGCAGGTTTAGGCGGCCCACCGGTTGCCGTAGCATTGGTCGCGTGACGCAGCGCAACACTCATCGCGTTTTGTTCATGAACAAGAGTCTTCGGATCATCATTCTAACCGCCACCGGCATGCCCGTCATTGCCGGTCTTCCTCGGTACTACCGGGCATGCCCGCGGAATCCCGCGTCTGGCAAGGCGTTGCGGGCGATCCGATGGCAGATGCGGCGGACCTTTTCCACAATTACTGTGGATAGAAGTGTGTATATCTTGTAAATTTGTGCGCTAAGTAGCGCCCCAGCACGGAAAAAGGTTGTAATGCCTAAAATCACGCCGCATTTTTCACCAATGATTTCATCGTCTTGCGATTTTCTGCCTAGGCACGCCAACGCGAAAAATGACGGCCTTTTTTCGTTTCGATGACGATGAGGCCGTCGGTCGACGCCCAAAAATGTCTTGGACAAAAGACATCACGCGCCCGCGTTGTCTACCCTGAATGCCTGTGCTTCCAACACCCGTCGCTACGTCAATGAATCCTGAGCTACAGGCCGATTCATCGGCCGTTCTGCCGGTATCGTTGCTCGTTTCTTCCGCACGATTGCTGATCGAACGCCACTTGGGTCTGGTCTGGGTCAGCGGTGAAATCTCCAACTTCACGCGTGCCGCCTCGGGTCATTGCTACTTCAACCTCAAAGACGCGACCGCGCAGGTTCGGTGCGTGATGTTCCGGCAAAAGGCACAGCATGTGGCCTTTGCGCTGCGCGACGGACTCGCGGTGGAGGTGCGCGCGACACCGTCCATCTATGAAGCGCGTGGCGAATTTCAACTCAACGCCGACACGATGCGGCTCGCCGGTCTTGGTGCGCTGTACGAGCAATTTGCGCGATTGAAAGCCAGGCTCGAGGCCGCCGGCTGGTTTGCTGCAGAACGCAAACGCCCGTTGCCGGCATGGCCCCGCACGGTGGGCATCGTCACGTCGCCACGCGCGGCTGCGCTGCGGGACATTCTCACCACGCTCGCACGGCGCTGGCCCAAGCTGCGCGTGATTCTCTATCCCACCGCGGTCCAGGGTACCGGTGCCGCCGCGGAAATCGCGGGAGCAATTGCCACGGCCAACACGCGCGCTGAAGTCGACGTGCTGATCATCGCCCGTGGCGGCGGTGCCATCGAGGACCTTTGGTCATTCAACGAGGAAGTGGTGGCCCGCGCGCTGTTCGAATCCGTGCTGCCCACCGTATCCGGCCTCGGGCACGAGACCGATTTCACCATCAGTGATTTTGTCGCCGATGCCCGGGCGCCCACGCCCACTGCCGCAGCCGCTCTGGTGGTTCCGGATCGCTTGGCGGTGGCCGAGCGTGTGGATAACGTGGCAGCCCGCGCGTCGCGGGCGATGCGACAGGGGCTCGACACACGCGCACAACGTCTCGACCACGCCACGCGCCGGCTGGTACACCCGGCGCAGCAGTTGACGGCACAGCGCGAGCGCACCGCAGATCTGGCGAGGCGCCTGCGCCTTGCTTGGCATGTGGACTTGGCGGCCAATGCGGCGCATACCAAGGCGCTGCAGGCGCGCCTGTGGCGCGAGTTGCGCGCCCCCCTGCCCGCGCGCGCGCGGCTCGCGGTGCTGAGCGATGCCTGGTGGCGCCTTGGATACCAGCGCATCGCGCGCGCGCAAGATCGCATCACAGCGCTGGCGCAAAACCTCGCGCACCTCAATCCACAAGGGGTGCTCGATCGCGGTTATGCGTTGGTGCGTGGCGCTGATGGCAACGTCGTGCAAGGCGCGGAGCAGATTGCCACCGGCGATCCGGTGTCGATCACATTTGCCCGCGATGGTGCAGACGCGGTGATCACGCGCGTGATGAAGGACGTGCGCTAAGCCTCATCTGGATCCGGATCGTCGACGGGTGCCACGCGTTGAAGTTGTGCGGTCACGCTGGGCGGCGCCTGCGCCGGAATGCGCGGCGTGGTTGTCTGCACGTCGGCGTTTTGCGCCCGATGCCGCAGCGCGTGATCCATCAACACGAGCGCTACCATCGCCTCGGCGATCGGCGTGGCGCGAATGCCGACGCACGGATCATGCCGACCATGCGTATTGACGATCACCGCCTGGCCGGCCTTGTCGATGGAATGACGATCGAGACGTATCGATGACGTCGGCTTGACGGCGATGGCCACCCGCACATCCTGTCCGCTGGAGATGCCGCCCAGAATGCCGCCTGCGTGATTGGATAGAAAACCCGCCGGCGTCATCTCATCCGAATGCTCGGTGCCGCGTTGGGACACCGACGCAAAGCCGGCGCCGATCTCCACGCCTTTCACCGCATTGATGCCCATCAGCGCACCGGCGAGATCGGCGTCGAGTTTGCCGTAGACCGGCTCACCCCAGCCCACGGGCACGCCTGCGGCGACGACTTCGATTTTGGCGCCGACCGAATCTCCGGACTTGCGCAGACGGTCCATGAACGCCTCGAGTTCGGGCACCAATGTGGCGTTGGCCACAAAAAACGGATTGGCGTCGACGTGGTCCCACGCTTCAAACGGCACGATGTTGGGACCGAGTTGCGTGAGATGGCCGCGAATCGAGACTCCATGGTGTTCGCCCAGCCATTTTTTGGCAATCGCGCCAGCCGCCACCCGCACGGCTGTTTCGCGCGCCGACTGTCGGCCACCGCCGCGATAATCCCGAATTCCGTATTTCTGCCAATACGTGTAGTCGGCATGGCCAGGTCGAAACGTGTCGGCGATATTGGCGTAGTCCTTGCTGCGCTGATCCTGATTGCGTATCAACAGCGCAATCGGCGCCCCCGTGGTCGTCCCGGCGAAAACACCGGACAAGATCTCGACAGTGTCGGGTTCACGCCGCTGGGTGACATGACGCGACGTGCCGGGGCGGCGACGATCGAGTTCATGCTGGATTTCCGCCTCGGTGAGCGCGAGGCCGGGCGGGCAGCCATCGACGACGCAGCCGATCGCCGGTCCGTGCGACTCGCCAAACGAGGTGACACAAAAGAGCGTGCCCAACGTGTTGCCCGACATGTATTCACCTACGAAACGAAGACGCGATCGAGTCTAGCATGCACCATTGGACACGATCGCAGGCGAGGCTGCAGCCTCGTGCAGTTGAGCGTGCGACCATGAAACCGCCTATACCTCTCGCCGAACGGCGGGGGGCAGCGGCGCCATGTAGCCGATCACGAGCAACAATGCGCCGACACCAAGAAACGCCACGACGCGCGACAGCCCCGACAACGCGGCCAGATCGAGCAGGAACAATTTGCCGACAACGATCGCCAGCAACGTGGCTCCCACCATCCACAAGGGCCGAATGGCGCGCTTGTTGGCAATCACCATCAGCGGCAACGCCGTCGCCGTCCACATCAGCGTCAATGTGGCCTGCAGGGTAGTTGATCGCAACAACGCGCTCCAGCGCCATGGCACGTCGAGCCACTGGTGCACGGTGCGAAACACGATGGCGTTGACGAGCAGAAATACGGCGACGCCAAGACTGCGATAGCAGGTGGCGTCGTCGAGCACATCCGTTGCACGCGCCCACGCGAACAGGACGACCAACGTGGCAATCAACGTGAAATCAAGCGGATTGGCCAACGGCACATACGGCAACGGCGCGGCGCCACCCGGCGACACCACATTGACCAGCACGAACCATACGGCGAGAAACGCCGCAATGGCGGTGGCCGCGCTGTTGACATAGGCATCGCGATAACTGGTCCACGGCCAGCCCTGCCATGCCGCAGTCCGCGGCGCCAACGCGAGATAGGCAATGGCGGGCCAAGCAGCGGCGCACGCGATCCACACCGTGCCATCCGCAAACCAGCGCCCGACCCACTCGCTCGCCTCCCACGAGATCCACGCGACCAGCGCAATGGCTGATATCGTGTGTGCGTGCTTCAACCACGCCACGATGGTTGCAGGCGGCGCGTCGTCGATTGCCGCGTCGGCTCGTAGTGCGTCGGCGGCATGCAGTACACACCAGTGCACGATCCAGGCCAGTGGCCAGACGACGAAACCCCATGCCAGCATCGTCGTGTGCATCCGCTGCCAATCGTGAATGCCGACGAGTGCCATCGCCGGCAGCAACGCCACGCCAAACCATGCAAGGCGCGACCACCGCAGCCAGCGCCGCAGAATCAACGCGACGGCTACCGTGCCCGTGACAAACGCAAGCATCGCGTTGGGCGCAGCACGCGCCGACAACTCC